>JBDLQY010000164.1:0-28505 GCA_039800325.1 Pseudomonadota bacterium
GATTGGGGAAGCCCTTAACGATCAGGTCAAAGATGTCCCGTTCGCGCTGTGAGAGTTGAGCGACACGATCAGCCAATCGGGTTTGTCGCATTCTGGCTTCGCAGCGCGTCCGACCGACCGCCATGGCGGACTCGAGCACGCGCGCCAGGTCAGCGTGCCGAACCGGTTTGATGAGGAAGTCAAGTGCCCCTAATTTCATAGAGTCAATGACTTCCTGCATCTTGCTTTCGCCGCTGATGTAGATAATGGGAAACAAGCGGCTACGAGCAATCAGGGCTTGTTGAACTTCGAGACCAGTTAGGCCGGGCATTCGCATATCAAGCAGCAAAACACACGGCTCATGATCAACCGCTCGCGCGAGAAAATCTTCAGCTCGTTCGTAACTTTCGAGCGAATAGCCCATCTGGCGAATGAGATTGCCCAGGTGTCGACGCACGTCATCGCTGTCGTCAATCAGAACCACATGGCCATTGTCAGGTGTCATGGTGAGCAGCGGGTTTGTTTAAGAGCCTGGTTTGAATGTCGGCCGACCGCCGCGAAATTGTACCGAGCTTGTAGTGATGGCCTGTTTAGCCTTTCAGACTGGAGCTTTGTCGTGACCGCGCTTCAGCGACAACGCGGGGTCAAATCATGAATGCCACGCATCCAGCCACAGCGGTCGTCATCGCGATGTCGCTCTTTTTGGTGGTGGGACTGCCGGTTCTTACCTGGGCTTCGTTAGCGGGTCGCATGGATAGGGCTGCGCGGGTTTGGTATGCAGGACTCGCCGCTGCGGCCTGCGGCGTAGTGATCATCGCTGTTCTACAGCGCTATTCGGCCATGACTGCAAGCTGCATGACCTTGGCGGTCTTGATGCTTGTGATTGCCATACGCCTTGAGCAGGGCAAACCTGGGCTGTCATGGCGTCAGGGCGTAATCGGGTTCATGCTTTACTTGAGTGCCGAATTCGTCATCGAGTTCAGCGGCTACCGGCTCACCCTGGGTGTTCTGTTATCGTCGTCTACCCTGGCGATTCTTGAGCTTTTTTTGTTGCTTGAGCTTCATGCGCTGAGTCGTGTCCGACGCAGTCGTGGCTTATCGATCATCGCTCTGGGGGCTGCGGTCTTCCTGCTGTATAACCTCGGGCGTGTCCTTGTCGTACTCAACACCGGCCCGGCGCCCCAAATTTTTTCTTATGCGCCTCTTGCTAACGCAGCCGTGTTGAGCGTTCCGCTGGGTACTGTTTTGCTGACGGTCGGGCATCTTATATATTCAATTGAAAAAGCCAATGCTCAGCAGGTGGTGCATCGTGAGGCCGCCGTGCGCGCTGAAGAGCGTGCTGTCGCGGCTGATGAGTTCGCCGCACAATTGCAACAGTTAGTCGCGCAGCGCGATGCCATGATCATGTTGAACTCGCGATTTTCTGCAGTCAGCAGTCTGGCGATGTACAACTCGGCCATTGTTCATGAGATCAGCCAGCCGCTTCAGGGCTTGGCGTCCGTCTTCGACCTCTTGAGTCTTCGCGCGAAGACCGATGATCCTGATTACATCGAAAGTCTATCGCATGCACGCGATCTTCTCGACAAAATGGCGGCGACGCTTACCTCACTGCGTCAGCTGATTGCGGCGCACGAACCTGCGTCTGACCTGCTCGATCTTCATGAGGTGGTATCGGGCATCATTCCCATCATGCGAAGCGAAGCCCTGAGACGTGGAATTACCCTCGAATGGAGTGACGCCTCTAGTGAAACCGCCTCACTCGTTTTAGCCAACAGGATTCTGCTCGAACGTATCGTGTTCAATCTGGTTAGCAATTCCTTTGAGGCGCTCTCGGGCGACGGTAAGACGCCGCCGCCCGATATGCAGAATCACGCGAGTCCGTCGATCCGGCTTGAGGTGCTCAGTGATGCCCAAACCGGCCAGGCAATCATTCGCGTGCTAGATAACGGGCCCGGTTTTGATATTGCCTCGCCAGGCCAGTTGCTGCAGATTTATCGCACCAGCAAGAACCAGGGGGTCGGTCTTGGGCTGGCCCTGGCGCGAATTATTCTCGAGACCTGGCGCGGCGAACTACGTCTGCGCAGCGAATCGTCAGCAGACTGGAAGGGCGCCATTGTTGAGGTGCGGCTGCCGCTGGCCTCAGCCCCGTCGCACCAGGGCTGAGGCCAGGGCTTGATTACCCGCCGTGCTTCTTGATCAGTTCGCGGGCAGTGGCCAGCATTTTCTTGCCGTCGTAACCGCGCTTGTCCATATCGGCCACCCACTCATCATCAACATTGCCTGAGCGCTTGGCGAACTCGGCCGCATCCTGCGGCGCGATGGTGTAGAGGGTGTTGCCGCGCTCCTGCGCTGCTTTGCGCCCACCGGCGTCGTTGTCCTGCTGAACCTTGCCCAGCCAGGCTGAGGTGGCCATGCCTGAGTTGTTGTCGATGATCTTTTTAAGATCGGCCGGCAGTGATTCGTAGCGTGCGCGGTTCATGGCCATGACGAAGGTGGCGGTATACAGCGCCGGCGATCCCGACGGAAACTCGCTGTGGTATTTGGTGAGTTCATGCACCTTGACCGAGGGCACGACTTCCCAGGGGATGGCGCAGCCGTTGATAGTGCCCTTGCTCAGCGCGTCAGGAATGGCGGGCAAAGGCATGCCCACGGGCGTTGCGCCGACCGAGGCCAACATACGCGTAATTTGCCGTGTGGCGCCACGAATTTTCAGACCGCGCAGATCATTCACCGTCTTGACTTGTTTGTTAACGGTATGAAACATGCCTGGGCCGTGCACGTGCAGGGCCAGCACATGGGTCTCTTTGAACTCGTCGGGCGCCATGGTCTGCACGAATTCCCAATAAGCCTTGGAGGTTGCTTCGGCGTTGTTCATCATGAACGGCAATTCGAAGACTTCAACCCGCGGAAAGCGGCCCGCCGTCCAACCGGGCAGTGTCCAGATGACGTCGACTACGCCGTCGCGGGCCTGGTCATACAGTTGACCTGGGGTGCCGCCCAACTGCATCGCCGGATAGCCTTCAAATTTGATGCGGCCACCGGATTCTTTCTCGACTTTTTCCATCCAGGGCTTGTGCATGGTGAGCCACACCTGCGACTGCGGTGCCATAAAGGTATGGAACTTAAGCGTGACGGTGGATTGTGCCCGCAGGTTGAGCGCGGGGGCGGCAAGTACCGAAGCAGCAGCGCCAGCCTGGAGTAACGAACGGCGGGTGGTCATGGTCGGGTCTCCTTGAAGTATTTAAAAAATATTTAGTCCATCAGCTTGACCAGCCAGAGCGAAATGGCCGGAAACAGCAGAAGCAGCAGTGTGCGCAGCGCATCGCTCATCAGAAAAGGCATCACGCCCCGATAGCTTTCCGAGATGGGCAGCGCGTCACCACGGCCGCGGATGATGCCGTTGACTACGTATACATTAAGCCCAACGGGTGGGGCCAGCAAACCAAAGCCCACTGTCATCAGCACCATGATGCCAAACCAGATGGCGGTGTGTTCGGGGCTCAGCCCGAAATCGAGCGACATGACGACCGGAAAGAAGATGGGAATGGTGAGCAGAATCATCGACAGCTCATCCATGACTGCGCCCAGCACCACATAGAGCAGCAAAATCGCGCTGACCACCATTAACGGGGGCAGGCCCCAGGCACTGATGGTTTGTGCGAGTTGCGCAGGTACCTGGGTAAGCGCAAGGGCCGCGTTCATGACATCGGCGCCCAAAAAAATCAGAAAGATCATGGCCGAGCTCTCAGCCGTGGCGTAGAAGCATTCGCCAAATTTTTTCCAGGTGAGCTCGCGCCCCAGCAGGGCTGCGACAAAGGTGGCAAATGCGCCAACAGCGGCGCCCTCGGTCGGCGTGAAGAGCCCGCCGTAGATGCCACCAAACACCAGAATAAAAATGGCGGCGATCGGGCCAATACCCGACAGCGACTGCACGAGCGATACCTGCTCGATTTGATCATGATCGGGAGCCTGACGCGGCACCCAGCGCACATAGACCGCGATGGCGATCATGTAGCCAAACATGGCGATCAGGCCGGGCAGCATGGCTGCGGCAAACAGTTTGGCGATATTTTGCTCGGTGAGAATGGCGTAAATCACCAGCGGTACCGAGGGCGGAATCAGAATGCCCAGCGTACCGCCTGCGGCCAGTACGCCGGTGGCCAGACGTCCGCTATAGCCGTGGCGGCGCATCTCTTCATACGCAACATTGGTGATGGTGGCGGCTGTGGCGACTGAAGATCCGCAGATGGCACCGAAGGCGGCACTGGCCAGCACGGCTCCCATGGCGAGGCCGCCGCGCAGGCGACCCATCACACTGGCCGCAAAAGCAAACAGGGCTTTGCTGATGCCACCCTGAGTGGCGAAATTACCCATGAGGATAAACAGCGGAATGACCGAGAGGTCATAGCTGGCGAATCGGGCAAAGGCCTGGCTGTTGAGAAAGCTGGCCAAGGGCCCCCAGCCCGTCTGCAAAAAATAGCCCGCAGAGCCTGCCACAAACATGGCGGCCGCGATGGGTACCCTGATCGCCATCAGCACCAGCATGATGCCGAAGATGAGTAGAGCCAGTGCGGCGCCGGTCATGAGGGAGGCCTTTCGTGACCCGGTTGCTGCGAAAAGTCAGGTGAGTCCGCCTTCGGTATCTCGGCTGAATCGAACATCGCCTGATGCAGTGCAATGAGCGCGCTGAGCACGATCGCCGGCACCATGAAGGCGTAAATCACCCATTCTGGAAAGCCCATCATCATGGAGCCCGAGCCCGTCTTCCAGGCGCTGAGTCCGCCTAGTGTGGTGCGCCAGGCCAGAAGAGCCATCACGGCCGCCATGATCAATGAGCCCATACGATCCATGCGCCGGCGGGCCTGCATCGAACTGCGGGTGGTGAAAAAGTCGACGATGATGTTGGCGCGCCGTATCTGGCACCACGGCAAAAAGAGCGCCACGGCTGCACCTGCTGCGAAGGCGACCAATTCGAAGTCACCCGTAATCGCGCGCCCGAATAGCGTGCGGCCGACCACACTGCCGACCGTGAGCAATGTGATACCCACCAGGAGCAGACCGGCAAGGACTGCGCTGAACCGGGCCAGGGCGTTGAGCAGTTTCATGAATGCACCGATTGTAGAATCCGTGCGCATCAGCGGACAAGCCACCCTCGGAAAAAAGATCATGAGTGCGCGCATCGTTCAAACCCAGGTATTGATCGTGGGAGGCGGCCCCAGTGGTTTGATGCTGGCCAATGAGTTGGGGCGGCTGGGCATTCAGTGTCTGCTGGTCGATACCAAGCCCGACACCGCTTTTAATCCACAGGCCAATGCAACCCAGGCACGCACCATGGAGTACTACCGGCGACTGGGGTTCGCACATGAAATTCGCGCCCTGGGTTTACCCGCGGACCATCCGACCGATATCGCGTACTTCACGCGCATTGGCGCGCATGAGCTCGCGCGCCTACGTCTGCCGACCGCAGCCCAGGCCGTGCGGGCTATCCGAAGCCTGAAGGGTTCGTGGAGCGCGGCAGAGCTTCCGCATCGTATCTCTCAAAAATACGTCGAGCCTGTGCTGCGACGTCATGCAGAGAAGTGGCCTTGCAACGACATTCGATACGGCTGGAGTCTGCAGCAATTCAGTGAAGAAAATGCCGGTATCGTGGCCTGTATTGCGCCATCGCCGGGCGAGGGTGAGGCGCTTGCAGTGCGCGCGGACTTTCTGGTGGGGGCGGATGGGCCTCGCAGCCTGGTGCGGCATACGCTGGGCATTGGCTATGAGGGACCATCGGGCACGCGCCGCGGCTATATGGGCGGCCAGATGTTTGCGGTGTATCTGCGCGCGCCCGGGCTCTACCAGCGTCTGCCTCATGACAGGGCCTGGATGTATGTCACCGTCAACCATGAACGGCGCGCGCTACTGGCTTCGGTGGATGGCGTGTGCGAGTTCGCCTTTCATGCGGCGGTACATGATGGCGAGCCTGCCGATTCGTGGGGGCCGGACGAGGCCCGTCATGTAGTCAGGCAGGCGCTGGGCTTTGATTTTCCGATTGAAGTGCTTAATTGTCAGACCTGGACGGCTGGTCATGCGCTGGTTGCGCAGCGCTTTTCATCGGGCAGGGTCTTTCTTGTGGGTGATGCTGCACACCTGTTCACACCCACCGGCGGCCTCGGCTACAACACCGGCGTCGAAGATGCCGTGAATCTGGGCTGGAAATTGGCGGCGGTATTGCGCGGGCAGGCTGGGGTGGGCCTGCTGGACAGTTATGCCCTTGAGCGCCAGGCCATCGCGCGGCGCAACACGGGCTATGCACGTCGCTTTGCCGATTCAGTGGGGCTTTATCCGGCCACGCCCGAGCTTGAGGCCGAGAGCGATGCGGGCAGAGCGGCCCGGGCTCATGCCGCGGCGCATTTTGATGCCCATGTCCGGCTGGAGTTCAACATTCCAGGCGTCAGCTTTGGCGGGCGCTATGACGATTCACCGGCCATCGTGTCGGAAAACTCGCCGGCTCCCGCGGATGAACCCAATGTGTATACGCCCACGGCCAAGCCGGGAGGGCGGCCGCCGCATGCCTGGCTTGAAGACGGACGCTCGCTCTACGACACCTTTGGACCCGAGTGGACCCTGCTCAGCCTGGGTACGCAGTCTGCGGACACCGCGGCCTTTGAGGCGGCTGCCATGCTGCAGGGTCTCAAGTTGTCAGTCGTGCGGCATGCCGACCCCGAACTCGCACGGCTCTATGAGTCTCGGCTGGTTCTCATCAGACCCGATCAGGTCGTGGCCTGGCGCGGCGATGACGCGTCGCGCGCAGTCAGTGTGCTGGCAGCGCTGCTGGCGCGGGACTGAAGACGCATCGGACCGCTGTCGGCTGCGGTCTCTGGTGCAAGGCGCAGCCGAGCGGCCGTCGCATAAGAGCTCTTGCACAAGGCACAGCCGAGTGGCGCGAAGCTACTCGCAGAGTGCTCAGGTAAAATTCGCGCTTCCTTATTGCGAGACCCTTATGCCCACGATCACGCTCCCGGATGGATCACAGCGCCAGTTCGATGCGCCCATCACCGTTGCCCAGGTTGCCGCCGCGATCGGGACGGGTCTGGCCAAGGCAGCTCTCGCCGGTCGGCTTGGCGATGGCCGTCTGGTCGATACCTCGCACACGCTTGCTCACGACACGACGCTGTCCATCGTGACCGACAAAGATGCTGACGGACTGGACATCATTCGTCACTCCACGGCGCACCTGCTGGCTTATGCCGTCAAAGAGCTCTTTCCGGACGCTCAGGTCACCATCGGCCCGGTGATTGAAAACGGCTTCTACTACGACTTCTCATACAAGCGCCCCTTCACGCCCGAAGATCTCGCGGCGATCGAAGCCAAAATGGGAGAGCTGGCCCGCAAAGATGAAGCCGTGGTGCGTGAGGTCTGGCAGCGTGATGAGGCGGTGGCCTACTTCAAGGGCATCGGCGAGCACTACAAGGCCGAAATCATTGCCTCCATCCCTCAGGGCGAGCCCATAGGCCTCTATCGGGAGGGTAACTTCATCGATTTGTGCCGTGGCCCGCATGTGCCGTCCACGGGCAAGCTGAAGGTCTTCAAGCTGATGAAGCTTGCGGGTGCCTATTGGCGTGGTGATTCCCGCAATGAGATGCTGCAGCGCATTTACGGCACGGCCTGGGCTCGTAAAGACGAACAGGACGCCTACCTGCACATGCTTGAAGAGGCCGAGAAGCGCGATCATCGAAAGCTGGGTCGCGAACTTGATCTGTTTCATCTGCAGGACAATGCGCCGGGCATGGTGTTCTGGCATCCCAAGGGCTGGACGCTGTGGCAGCAGGTTGAGCAGTACATGCGCCGCGTGTATCAGGACAACGGCTACCAGGAGATCCGCTGTCCGCAAATTCTCGACCGCTCGCTTTGGGAGCGCTCTGGGCACTGGGAAAACTACAAAGACCACATGTTTGCCACGGCCTCCGAAAACCGTGACTACGCGGTTAAACCCATGAACTGCCCGGGCCATGTGCAGGTGTACAACTCGGGTCTGCGCAGCTACCGCGATCTGCCCTTACGTTACGGTGAGTTTGGCGCCTGTCATCGCAATGAGCCCTCGGGGGCGCTGCACGGCATCATGCGCGTACGGGGTTTCGTGCAGGACGACGGCCATATCTTCTGCACCGAAGACCAGATTCTCGATGAGTGCGTGGCCTATACCGCGCTGCTGCATCGGGTATACAGTGACTTTGGTTTCGACAAGATTCTCTACAAGGTGGCCACGCGGCCGGCCAAGCGTGTGGGTTCAGACGAGCTTTGGGATAAGGCCGAACACGCGGTCATGGAAAGCCTGCGGCGCTCGGGCGTCGAGTTTGAAATCGCACCGGGCGACGGTGCGTTTTATGGTCCCAAGATTGAGTACACCCTGAAAGACGCGCTGGGCCGCCAGTGGCAGTGCGGCACCATGCAGGTTGACTTCAACATGCCCCAGCGTCTGGGGGCCGAATACGTCGCTGAGGACAACACCCGTCGTCACCCGGTCATGCTGCACCGGGCCATCGTGGGCTCTCTTGAGCGCTTTATCGGCATCCTGATTGAAAACCACGCGGGCGCGCTGCCCATGTGGCTTGCGCCCGTGCAGGCAGTCATCATGAGCATCACGGACGGGCAGGCCGATTACGCCCGTGATGTTGCGCAAACGCTGAAAAAACAAGGGTTTAGGGTCGAGACTGATTTGCGCAATGAGAAGATCAACTATAAAATCCGAGAAAATAGCCTGAAAAAAATTCCGTATCTGCTGGTTGTAGGCGATAAGGAACGTCAGGCTGGCATGGTGGCCGTGCGTGCGCGCGGGGGAGTCGACTTGGGGGCAGTGCCGTTGCAGTCCTTCAGTGAAAGGCTGCAGTCTGACGTTGTAACCAAGCGTGCAAACCCGCAGTGATACGCGGCGTTGAGGCCCTGACGGGGCCGGGCGTCGGCGTTTCCGCGACCCGCACGGTCGTATTTTTTTTGTGACTGGAGGTATCAGCATCGCTACACGAGCGCCCCTCGTTGCCGAACGAGCGCACCGCATCAACGGTGAAATCAATGTGCCGGAAATCCGCCTGATCGGCATCGAAAACGAACCCATCGGAATCGTCAATACCCGCGAAGCACTGCGGATGGCCGAAGAGGCCGACGTTGATCTGGTCGAGATTGCTCCCACGGCCGCACCACCGGTGTGCCGCCTGATGGATTACGGCAAGTTCAAGTACCAGGAGCAGAAGCGGGCTCACGATGCCAAGCTCAAGCAAAAGGTAATACAGGTCAAGGAAGTCAAATTCCGGCCTGGTACTGACGAGGGCGACTACCAGGTCAAGATGCGCAACGTGAAGCGCTTCCTCGAAGACGGCGACAAGGCGAAGATCACCTTGCGTTTCAGAGGGCGTGAAATGGCGCACCAGGAGTTTGGTGTGCGGCTGCTCGAACGCATTCGGATCGAGCTTGACGAGGTCTCCCTGGTTGAGCAGATGCCTCGGCTTGAGGGGCGTCAAATGGTGATGGTGATCGCGCCTAAGCGCAAGAAGTAGTCGACTGATTTAGATCGTCAATAAAAGGTTTACAAGCTGAGCGGGTTCAGAAAGTTCCGGCGGGGTTGCCGGACACCTTGCAAGGCATTAGAAGCGAGGCAGTCATGCCCAAAATGAAGACCAAGAAAAGCGCCGCCAAGCGCTTCCGGGTGCGTGCATCCGGCAGCGTCAAACGCGGACAGGCGTTTAAGCGCCACATCCTCACCAAGAAAACCACGAAGAACAAGCGTCAGCTGCGTGGCACCGCCAATGTGCACAGTACCAACATGGCTTCGATCAAAGCCATGATGCCGTACGCCTGAGGAGACAGCCATGCCCCGAGTTAAACGTGGAGTTACGGCGCGCGCGCGCCACAAGAAAGTTCTTGCGCTGGCCAAGGGTTATCGCGGCCGCCGCGGCAATGTTTACCGCATCGCCAAGCAGGCGGTCATGCGGGCCGGGCAGTACGCCTACCGCGATCGTCGCAACAAGAAGCGCGTGTTTCGCGCGCTCTGGATTGCCCGTATCAATGCAGCAACGCGTGAGCACGGTCTGTCGTACAGCCGTTTCATCAACGGCCTGCACAAGGCGTCTATCGGCCTTGACCGTAAGGTGCTGGCTGACCTGGCCGTTAACGATAAAGCCGCCTTCCAGGCCATCGTTGCGCAGGTTAAGGCTAAGCTCTCGGCCGCCTGACAGCTGCAGGTCGCCGGTCGGGTGCCGCTCAGGCGGCTTCCGGTCCGGCGCTGATGCGCGTTGAGCAGTGTGCGCCCTGTGCCCCCTGTGCCTTGATCGAAGTGCAAACTTCGAGTGGCCCTCTGGGGCATAGATATGGCTTTCAATGTGTTGCGGTCTCTTGTGGGCGCGGGCTTTGCCTGCGGGTGAAGCTTTCGTCTATCAGGCTCGCAGGCGATCCGTCGGAGGATTTGAATCGTCATGGATGCAAACCTGAGCGCTCTCGTCGATCAGGCCAGGCAGGCGTTTGCGCAGGCGCCTGACGCCACCGAGCTGGCCAACGCCAAAGCGCGCTTTCTCGGTCGGGAAGGGCTGCTGACTGCGCAGATGAAAAGTCTGGGCAGTCTCACCGGGCAGGCTCGCGCAGAGGCGGGCCGAACACTCAATCAGGTCAAGCAGACCATCGAGGCCCTGCTGGCTGAGCGTGAAGCAGCCATCGAAAAAGCAGAGCTCGATGCCCGTCTGTCGCAGGAAGCTATCGACGTCACCTTGCCGGGCCGCGGCCTGGGCAAGGGCGGTCTGCATCCGCTGACGCTCACCATTGCCCGCATCGAGGCCATCTTCAGGTCGATTGGCTTTGATGTAGCCGATGGGCCTGAAATCGAAGAAGATTTTTATAACTTCACCGCGCTGAACACGCCCGAGAATCATCCGGCGCGGTCCATGCACGACACGTTTTATGTAGAAGGCGGTCTGCTGCTGCGCACGCATACCAGTCCGGTTCAGGTGCGGTACGCCCGTATGCACCAGCCGCCCATCCGGGTGATCGCGCCGGGCAAAACCTACCGCGTCGATTCGGATGCCACACACTCGCCCATGTTTCATCAGATTGAAGGTCTCTGGATCGATGAAGACGTGAGTTTCACCGACCTTAAGAGTGTCTACACCGATTTCCTGCGTCGCTTCTTCGAACGTGACGATATCGACGTTCGGTTCAGACCCTCCTATTTTCCGTTTACCGAGCCCTCGGCTGAGATCGATATGCGCTTTGCAGACGGTCCACTGGCGGGTCGCTGGCTTGAAGTCAGCGGCTCTGGCCAGGTACATCCCAACGTCGTACGCAATTTCGGCCTTGACCCCGAGCGCTACATCGGATTTGCATTTGGTTCAGGCATAGAGCGCCTGGCCATGCTGCGCTATGGTGTGGGTGACTTGCGTCTGTTTTACGAGAACGACCTGCGTTTTCTGCAGCAGTTCAATCGCTGAGCGAGGTCCGAACATGCGAGTTCCCGAACGCTGGTTGCGCAGTTTTGTCGATGTTCAATGGTCGGCCGATGAAATCGGCGATCGACTCACCATGGCCGGTCTTGAGGTCGAAGAGTCCGCGCGTGCCGCGCCGGCCTTTGAGCAGGTGGTGGTGGCGGAAGTCCGCTCGGTCACGCCACATCCTAACGCCGATAAGCTTCGCGTATGTGAGGTCGATACCGGTCGCGGCATCTCTCAGATTGTCTGCGGTGCACCCAATGTGGCGGCGGGTGTGCGCGTGCCATGCGCACTACCTGGTGCGACGTTGCCGGGTGGGCTCAGCATCAAGCCCGTCAAGATGCGGGGTATCGAAAGCCAGGGCATGCTGTGTTCGGCCCGCGAGTTGGGTCTGTCTGAAGATCATGCCGGCTTACTGTTGCTGCCGAACGATGCGCCCATAGGGCTTGGGGTTCGGGACTACCTCGATCTGGACGAGACGGTTTGGCTGCTCAAGCTCACGCCTAATCTGGCGCATTGCATGAGCGTGTATGGCGTTGCGCGCGAACTGGCCGCCATTTCTGAGCAACCTCTTAAGCCGCTTCAGTTTGCCCCTGTGCCGGCCCGCATTGCCGACCGTTTACCGGTGACCGTAGCTGCGCCTGATCTGTGCGGCCGCTTCTGCGGTCGTGTCATCCGGGGCGTCAATGGTCGGGCGTCTACGCCCGACTGGATCCGGCGCAGGCTTGAGCGCGCCGGGCAACGCAGCATTTCGGCGCTCGTCGATATCTCCAACTACGTCATGCTCGAGTTGGGTCGGCCATCGCATGTGTTCGATCTGGCCAAGATTCATGGCGCGCTCACGGTGCGCTGGGCGCGCGCGGGCGAGTCGCTCAAGCTGCTGAACGGACAAACGATTGATCTGACTCCCGACGTCGGTGTTATCGCCGACGAATCTCAGGTGGAAAGTCTGGCCGGCATCATGGGCGGGGATGCCACGGCCGTGTCAGACGACACCACCGACATCTACCTTGAGGCCGCATTCTGGTGGCCAGCAGCCATTGCCGGACGTGCACGGCGTTACAACTTCGCCACCGACGCGGGTGCGCGATTTGAACGCGGCGTTGATGCGGCAACGACGGTCGATCACCTTGAATATCTCACCGCACTGATTCTGGACATCTGTGGCGGCCAGGCGGGCCCTGTCGATGACATCGTGCATGCCTTACCCGAGCGCGCGCCGGTTCGCATGCGCCTGGCCCGTGCGCGCAAGGTGATCGGCATTGAGCTCAGTGATGTCGACATCATGGGTGCGTTATCGCGGCTTGGCCTGAATCCAGTCCTCGAGGGCGGGCATGTCACGGTGGTTCCGCCCTCGCATCGGTTTGATCTGCAGATTGAAGAAGATCTGATCGAGGAAGTGGTGCGTATCTGGGGCTTTGCGCGATTGCCGATCCGGCCGCCGCGAGCGCCCGCGCCGCTGCGGCCCGTGTTCGAAGCGCAACGACCGGTACTGGCGCTCAAACAGACCTTTGCTGCTCGCGACTACCAGGAAGTTATTCAGTACAGCTTTGTCGAAGATGCGCTTGATCAGGCGCTCTCCGGTCAGACCGCCATTCGTCTGCTTAATCCGATTGCGGCGCAGATGAACGTCATGCGTACTACGCTCTGGGGTGGTCTCATTGAAACCCTGAAGGCAAACCTCAATCGCAAGGCTAGCCGCGTTCGACTGTTTGAGGTGGGTCGCGTGTTCAGGGCTGATGCGCAGGCACAATCGGGTCCCCTGTCAGTCAGGGGCATCGACCAGCCCTGGCGCTTCGCCGCCTTGGGTTATGGGACTGTGGTGGATGAGCAGTGGGCGATGGCCGCTCGCCCTGTAGATTTCTATGACCTTAAAGGCGATCTCGAGGCCTTGGTGGGGTCGGCTGACCTGCGGTTCGAGGCAGCGCCGCATGCCGCGCTGCATCCGGGCCGCAGTGCGCGTGTCGTGCTGGGGGGTGATGCTATTGGCTGGATGGGTGAACTGCATCCGGCGCTTCAGCAGAAACTTGATCTTCCGCGCGCACCGCTTCTGGTCGAACTCGCCCTTGAGCCGCTGCTCAAGCGCACGGTGCCTGTGTACGAAGATGTATCGCGCTTTCCGCCCATCTCGCGCGATATTGCTGTGGTCGTGGCTTCTGACCTGCCGGCTGCGCAGGTACATCAGGCAATACTCGACTCGGTTGCTCAGATACCCGCTGCCGGTATCATCCAGCAGGTTCGCCTGTTCGATGAATATCGCGGTAAGGGTTTGGAAAATAAGGAAAAAAGTCTTGCCTTCCGTTTGTGGATGCAAGATACTGAGCGCACGCTGAGTGATGCTGATGCACAGCAGGCGGTGCAGGCGGTTCTCGGTTGGCTCGGGTCTTCAGTGGGTGCCCGCCTGCGGGCTGGTACCTAAGCCTCAGGTGGCCAGAGTTCAGGTCTGTGTTGAGTCGTTCAGCCATCATGCAATCCAGTCACGCTTTTTTCTTCTCCGACGACATGCCTGCTGAGGTCGCCTCCGATGCCGCCCAGCGAGCAGCCCCTGCGGTGGCTGTCCGCGCGCAGGCTCAGACCGGTGCGACGGCTGCTGATGCGTTCACGCTGACCAAGGCCGAGCTCGCTGAGCTGCTATTTGAGCAGGTCGGGCTGAATAAGCGCGAAGCCAAAGACATGGTCGAAACCTTTTTCGACGAGATCCGCCAGGCTCTTGAACGCGGTGAAAGTGTCAAGCTGTCGGGCTTCGGTAATTTTCAGCTGCGCGACAAACCGCAACGACCCGGCCGTAATCCCAAGACCGGTGAGGCTATCCCGATCTCGGCGCGCCGCGTGGTCACCTTTCACGCCAGTCAGAAGCTCAAGGCACAGATCGAGGCCGCGGGGCCTTCTGGCCTGAGTGTCGCGCAGGCCGACTGATTCCGACCGGCCGCGGGACGACATATTTACGATGAGCACCCGCAATGGCAGCAAGGTGGTCCTTCCACCCATACCGGCCAAGCGCTATTTCACGATCGGTGAGGTCAGTGAACTGTGCGGCGTGAAGCCGCATGTGCTGCGTTACTGGGAGCAGGAGTTCGGCCAGCTTCGCCCCATGAAGCGGCGAGGCAATCGCCGTTACTACCAGCACCACGAAGTGCTTCTGGTGCGGCGTATTCGCGAGTTGCTCTACGAAGAGGGTTTCACTATCAATGGTGCGCGCAATCGGCTGAGTGAGCCTGGTGGTCGTGCTCGCATGGGTACGGGACCAGATCCCGATGCTCCCGTTCTGGATGATGCGCTTGATACGCTGCCGGCAGGCACGCCTGACGCAACGGCTGCAGGCGACCCCGCGGGTCAGGTTCGACGTTCTGCACGCGGGTCGGCGCTCGCACCAACCGTGGGTGAGTCTGCCCGCCCCGCCTCGCACATTGCGCAGCTGCCAACTACCGCGCAGCCATCTTCGCGCGGCAGAGCCACTGCGGCGCGCGGTGCGTCGACGGCTCCTGGCGCCATGCCTGCGGTCGTGCAGGCGCCTCAGGGTGATTTATTCGCCGAGCACGATGCCGCAGGTTTGCAGTGGGTTCGCAGTGAACTTACGCATGCGCTGTGGTTGCTCAGCCAAGACTGAGCCCTTCGACCAGAGAGATACGTGGCTCTGCTATAATTTTCGGGTTCGGGGTGTAGCGCAGCCTGGTAGCGCACTTGCATGGGGTGCAAGGGGTCGCGAGTTCGAATCCCGCCATCCCGACCAATGCTTCTCGTTGTAGATCAATGAGATCAATCGAAACCGACCTTCACAAGAGGTCGGTTTTTTATTGATTGACTCACTCCCGGGAGCGGGAGGGCTATCTGCGCTGTCCCGTAAGCCCGAAGGCCTCTGACTATGAAATCCGCTGACGAACAGGCCGACGTCATCATCGTTGGCGCCGGCGTGATGGGCGCATCACTGGCATGGTGGCTCAGACAGTTGCGACCCCACTGGCGCGTGCTTCTGATTGAGCGTGATCCACTCTATCAAAAGGCCTCATCCTCGCTCTCGGCAAGTTCCATCCGGCAGCAGTTCACCAGTCCCGTGAATGTCGAGCTGTCGCGATTCGGCATTGAATTTCTACGCGACGCACACCAGCATTTGCCCAGCCTGGGTAGCCCAGGTGCGCTGTCACTGCATGAAGGCGGGTATCTTTATCTGGCGCAAGCGCACCAGCTGTCATCGCTTCAGAGCGCGCACCGGATTCAACGCCAGCTCGGTGCAGAGGTCGCTCTGTTAGGCCCAGACGCCCTGCGACAGCGGTTCCCGTGGCTGCATCTTGACGACATCGTAGCCGGGAGCTTGGGTCTGAGCGGTGAAGGCTGGTTTGATGGCCCGGGTCTGCACCGTGCGTTATTGATGCAGGCGCTGCACGCGGGCGCTGTACGAATAATCGGCGAGGTGACCCATATTGAGCATGAGTCTGCCAGCGGCCCGAACACGCCTGGGCGGGTGAGCGGGGTCTATCTTGACGGCGGGCGCTTTCTGAGCGCCGCCCGTATCGTGAACGCCGCAGGCCCATGGTCTGGACGCGTCGCTGCACTGGCGAATCGCGCGATTGAGGTGGTGGCGAGTCGGCGCACGGTGTTTGTGCTCTCCTGCCCAGACCCGCTTCCGAAGTGTCCGCTGATGATCGACCCGAGCGGGTTTTGGCTGCGTCCGGAAGGCGCCTATTGGCTGTATGGTGCGCCGCCCATAGATCATGGCGATGAGCTGCCACTGCATCCGGATTGGCGCGAGCTCGACGAGGGCCGCTGGGAGGTTCTCGCCCGCCGAATTCCGGCCCTGCAGGCCATGCGTATTGAACGGGCCTGGGCGGGTTACTATGAAATGCATCGCTTCGATCACAACGCGCTGATTGGCCCAGATCCCCAGCTGGAAGGCTTTTGGTACCTGTGCGGATTCTCCGGGCATGGCATCCAGCACGCCCCGGGTGCAGGGTTGGCCCTGGCAGAATGGATGGCTTTTGGAAGCCCCCAGACGATTGACGTCACGCCCCTTGCCCCGGAACGTGTTTTGCGCGGCGAGCCCTTGATCGAACTGAATGTAATCGGCTAGATACCTGTTTGCTCATGCGTCTGAGGCCGTTTACCCGCGACTGGCAACCAGCCATGACGTTTAGGCGTAGGGTTAGGCATACCTTCGCATCTACCGAGAGCGTTCAATGAAATGCGCACTTCCTTTCGCGCCGGCTGTTCTGATCGAGGCCTTCAGCACATCGGACGTCTCAGTGATAAGCGTCAGCGCTGACCGTGCGCGGGTGATGCCGGTATAGATCAGCTCTCGGGTGAGTACATTGCCACCGCGCGCTGGCAGCACCAGTGCGGTGTGCTCAAACTCTGAGCCCTGGCTTTTGTGCACCGTCATTGCATACGCCGTCTCGACCTGCGACAGCCGGCTTACCGAAACCGATCGTAGCTGCTCACCCTCCAGAAAATAAACGCGCAGCCGGCTGTCAGCGTCGGGGGAGGGTAGCGTGATGCCGACATCGCCGTTGAAGACCTTGAGCGCGGGATTATTGCGCGTGACCATCACGGGGCGGCCGGCATACCAAGTACCGCGCGCGTTGATGAGGCCCTGGGCTGCGAGTGCGTCTTCAATGGCCTGATTGATTCCGCCCACACCCCAAGAGCCCTCTCGAAGCGCACAGAGCACCCTGAAGCGATCAAAGCTTTGCAGAACAGTACATGCCCAACGATCGTAGGCGTCTTTGCCCTGGGCCGCGGGCCGGTCGCGAAGTTTGAGCAGATAGTCGCGATAGGCAGCAGGTGCGCCCGGTCGACCGTGTACTGCAATAGAACACAGGGTGGTGAGCTGGACGCCGCTGGCAGCCCATACCGGGTCGTTGGCGTCGGCAGCTGAAATCAGCTTTGCCACCGATTGCGCGTCGCCCGCATTAACCGCCTGCGCGAGCGCACCAATAGGTCCCTGAAAGCGACGGCTTTCGCGCAGCATGACGGTCTGCTGCGCAAGCAGCGAGGATGTTTCAGTCTGGGCTGCCCGATACCGACTAGGTATGGATTCGCCCGAGGCCGCCTGAACATACGCCGCCGTGACCTCGTCGTAGTGACCTGCCTGGGCGTCGTAGCAGAGGTCGCCCAGAACGGCGCCAGCCTCGACAGAGGCCAGCTGATCTTTATCGCCAAGAAGCACCAGCCGGGCTTGCGGCGGTAGCGCGCGAATGAGCGCAGCCATCATCTCGAGGTGAATCATCGATGCTTCATCGATGATCACCACATCGGCATCGAGAGGATTGCCCTCATGGTGATGAAAGTGCCGGCTGTCGGGGCGGCTACCCAGCAGGGCATGCAAGGTGCCAGCGCCGCCGATGCGTCGTGTGAGCTCTGCCAGGTTGAGATGCTGCCCCAGCCGGGCCTGCAAATTGTGAAGCGAGGTATCAATAGACTGCCGCAGACGTGCGGCTGCCTTGCCGGTGGGCGCAGCGAGCGCGATACGGAGTCGCTCAGGCGCAGGGCTTAAGGCAAAAAGCAGTGCCAGCAGACGTGCAGCCGTATAGGTTTTGCCCGTGCCGGGGCCGCCGGTGATGATGCTGAAGCGCGCACGTAAAGCCAGAGCACAGGCTATTTTCTGCCAGTCGGGTGCAGCTATCTGTGACATGGCTGCTGCTGTCTGGGCCGCGGCGGCCGCGCCAGCAGGAGTGGACCCGCCGGCAGCAAAGAGCCTATCCAGCCAGCTGCGTGCCAGTAATGTATCGACAGGCCCGTCGCTTACACATCGCTGCTGCACGCCTTCTGCAAGCGTCTTTTCATCGCGCCAGTAGCGACGCAAATACAGCCGTGCTGAGCTGTCTGCTCCAACCAGTACGAGCGGCTGTCCGAGGTCTTGATCGAGATCAGGGCGCAGCACGGTTGCGCTCGAGCCGAGTTGCTCAAGCCACCCGGCAAGGGTATCGGGCAGAAGCTGCCAGAGTTGGGTGATGCCGTCTCGGCTGTCCACGGGCCAGGCATAGAGCGTGTCGTCGGGTGAGACCAGGGCTTGCAGGGGCAGGCGCGTATGTCCGAGGTTTTCCAGTCGGGACAGCAGCGCCGCCGCTGCCACCAGTGCAGGGCGAGACGGCGTGGCCGTGATGTCGGCTGGGGCCTTGGCGGCCTGCGGTTGCAGGTGTTTGAGTGAGGGGGTGGGCGCCTGCAGGGTATGAAGAGCCTGTAGGTCAAGCTGATGGATGAATTGGGCGAAGGCAAGGTCGAGCCGCCGCAGCACCCCGCTATCGCTCAGGCGATGCAAGACCCCGATAAGCTCAGGGGTGTCGCCGTGCATGCCTGGGTTCATGATGCGAGCGTCGAAGGGCTTAGTAGCTGGTCGAGCGCGTCGAGCAGCTTCAGCACAGGCGGGTGTGCCGCCACGGCGTACTCTCCGCGCGCGGGGCCATCAAGGCCACGTATAAACCAGTAAATCGCGCCGCCCAGTTGTTGGCCAGGGTTATAGGCAGCGCCCAGCCTTGCCCGCAGCTGCCTATGCAGAGCCAACAGATAAATCGCGGCCTGCACATCGTAGCGGTGCCTGGCCATCTCGGTCCGCAGGGCCGAAAGCGTGTACAGATTATGAAGACTGGATGGCGCTGTCTGAGCATCAGACCAAAGTCGATTGGTTTTGTAGTCAAGCACCCAGTACCGACCCTCGTGTTCAAACACCAGGTCTGCAAAACCCATGAGCATGCCATTGAGTGTTCGCGAGGGCAGGACTGGACGATCGCAGCCATCGAGCAGGTACTGACGGCATAACGCATCGACCGCCTCAGCCTTCAAGGAGGCTGCAGGCATCCAGAATTCCATCTCAGTCATGCGGCTGCGCAGCTGGGGCAGGCTGGCGCCGAGGCTGGGCAGACGGGTGCTCAGCAAGGTCTGCATCCAGTGCATCAGCTGCTCTTCGTGTCGAGGGTAGCCAGCGCGACGGCAACGCTCGTACAGGCTCGTGCTTAGCCAGGGCTTGGCCTTGAACTCAAAGGATTCCGTGGCCAACCACTCGAGAATGCCGTGAACGAAGTCGCCTGCCCGCGCACCTCCGGGGAAGCGATGCCAGGCGGCCGACGCTGGGCTGCTGTCGGCTGACCCGGTTAGGTCGGCCGGCGGGCTGTGGTCGGGGTCGTCAGTGAGGTCGATGTCTCGGATGTAATCGGTGTGGCGATAGAGGTCGGCCTGGCTGATGTGCCTGCCAGCATTGGCGTTATCGACGCTGGTCTGTTCATCGTCAGCGGGACTGTGCGTGTGCACAGGCGTGGCAGGGTTACTGATGACGTTTCGGGTCATCGATGAGTAGCTGCCCACAGCCCAACGACGCTCAAATTCAGCCTGGTAGGCCTGCACGGCTTGAAGCGGAGGATGCAGGGTCTGATCGGTCATGCGTGTTAATTTGATCTCAGCCGGCGCGGGCTCAAGTCGTATGACTTTGGGGCTGACGCTATGGGCGAGCGCCTGCAGCGGCTCTAGCCACTGCGATTCATGAAGCGGTGTGTCACCGGCCAGCAGGTAACCCGGCGCACTTTGATGAGTGAGGCAGTCTTTTTTGTTGCCCTGCTTGAGCGTGGCAAAACCCATCCAGACCGCATGTCGCGCACGCGTGAGCGCTACGTAGAACAAGCGTAAATCTTCCCGTTGGCGTTCGAGATCGGCGTCTGCCAACTCTGCGTCGGTAAAGTCGATGCTCAGCGTGCGCTCACCTGTTTCGCTGACCCGCGAGACGGCCTGTGTCTGGCGACGGTCTAGCGGCCTGTTCCGGCAGGCAAAGGGCAGACACACCACCGGATACTCAAGCCCTTTGCTTTTATGAATGGTGATGACCTGGATCAGGTCAGCGTCGCTTTCCAGCCGAAGCACCTGCTCATCACTTGAGCCCTGCGTGCTTTCGTCGATTCGGCGCGCGAGCCAGTGAATCAGCGACTGCTCGCCTTCAACTTCGGTACTGGCCTGCTGCAGAAGTTCGGCCAGATGGAGCACAGTGGTGAGACGACGCTCGCCGTCGCCCTGAGCCAGCCATCGAGCAGGGCAGTTGAATACATGAAGACCGCGGCGCACCATGGCTAAGACACCCCGCTGCTGCCAGACTGACTGCAGCGCGCGCAGCTTGTCAGCGGCTGCATCAAAGGCGTCTTCATCATGGGCCAGGGTGCTGAGTTCAGACAGCGAGAGCTCCAGGGTTCGGGTGGCGAGTGCTGCCCTGGCCAGCGCGATGTCACCGGGTAGCGCGACAGCCCGCAGCCAGCGCAGAAGATCGGCCGCTTCGTGGCTTGCGAATACGGAATCCTGGTCAGATTGAAATACGGATGCGAGGCCACGCACGGTTAGAGCACGGCGCACGAGGGCGGCCTCAGACCGGCTTCTGACGAGCACAGCAATGTGGGCCGGACGCAGTCGGGTAAAGCTGCCGTTGGCGCTCATGAAACCGGTTGAAGCGTCATTCAGCCAGCTGACAATTTGCTCGGCACAGCGCGCGGCAAACTCAAGCCCATTGTGGCGCGTGCTGCTGAGGTTTAGATCGTACTGAACGGTCAGGGCGGGAACCTGACCCGCCTGCGTCTGGAATACCGCATCGCGGCCCTTGGCTGAGACAGCCATGAAGGGCATGGGGTTGACAGGGCCGTGCCGCAGCCTGAAGGCCCCGCCGGGCTGAGCAGGTGTTTCGATCGCACAGACTCTTGCTTCGGCCACCGTAAACCAGGCGTTGACGGCGGCCACCATGTCGTGGGTTGCGCGGTGGTTGGTGTCTAGCGCGTAGATTCGATTGGCACAGGCTTCGCGAGCCTTGAGATAGCTGTAAATATCGGCGCCGCGAAAGCCGTAGATGGATTGCTTGGGGTCACCAATCAGGATGAGTGCAGTGTCGGGGTTATGGTCAGCGCAACGGTACAGGGCATTGAACAGGCGATATTGCTCGGGCGAGGTATCTTGAAACTCATCGATGAGCGCGACCGGGTATTGATCAATGATGCGTTGACGGAGCGCCTTACCCTGCGGCCCGGTCAGTGCCGCCTCAAGGCGTCGGGTCATGTCAATAAAACTGAAGCTGCGCGACTGCTGTTTGAGTTCGGCCAGCCGCGCGGCGATGCAGGCCGCCGCGTGTCGACGTAGCAGGCTGGCGATGTTGGGCAGGCGGACGATTGCATCCAGGAGTATTTCAAGCGCCTGAAACGTATCGGGCAGCGTCAAGAGGCTGGGATCACCCTTGTAAGCGCTACGGATACCCTCAACAGAGAGACGTTTGCGCGCGGTGTCTGTGAGGGATAGCTTGACGGACACGGGATCAGCGGCCCAGGCCGCCAGCTGGCCTAACCATCGGTGGACATTTTTCGGGCTGAGTTGTTTTCGGTCCCAGAGCTTTGAGCCAGTCTCGACCTCGCAAGCGAACCAATCGCTGAGGGTTTGTACGCGATCGCCCCAAGCTTGACCCAGCTGGGCGAGCGTGGCGTGTTCATCGGCGATGAATCGCTCCACCACGCTGGTCAGGCTTGACTGCTCGGATCCCCAGTCTGGGCTGAACCTGATTAAGGGCCTGACGGACTGGACCATTGCATGGGCATCTTTCCAGACCTCGCTGACCCGGCTGAGGCACTCGCCCTGCAGCGGATAGCACTGCTGCCGCCAGTAGTCGTGCATGGCTTCGTCAAGCAGCGACTCGTCCTGCGCGATCAGCGTCTCGTCGAAGGGGCTTCCAGTGTTGAAAGCGTGTTCATTCAGCATTCGCTGGCACCAGGCATCGATGGTCATGACGGCAGCGTCATCCATCGCTGCGGCAGCTTTTTCAAGCTGCCAGGCGGCCCATTCGCGTGCCGCGGTATCAGGATAGTCGGCACGTAGGCGAAGCAGTAAGTCGTCAGCACTGTCAAAGGCGTCACCCTGTCGAAACCAACGCGCCGCTTCGAGTAATCGCGCGCGAATACGATCAGACAATTCTTGCGTCGCCGCGCGGGTGAAG
Organism: Pseudomonadota bacterium; assembly: GCA_039800325.1. Taxonomy (GTDB): domain Bacteria; phylum Pseudomonadota; class Gammaproteobacteria; order Burkholderiales; family Burkholderiaceae_E; genus SYIM01. The sequence continues at coordinate 22,369 of JBDLQY010000164.1, forward strand.
GTCATAACCAGGATTTGAGACGGCAGCAGCGGGCTGTGGAATGCCGTGACCGCGGATGCGTCGACCTCAACGAACTGCTCGTCGCGCCCTGTATGGCCGACCTGGCCATGGCCCAAAACCAGTCGCAAGTAGAGCGAGGCGATGGTCCAGGTTTTACCCGTGCCGGCGCTGGCCTCAATCAGTCTGCAGCCATGTAGCGGGAAGCCGTGAACGTCGAGGCGGTGCACCATGCTTATTCCTCAACGGCCGGGTCGCTGGCGCCGGGAAGAGCGAGCACTTCGACATGCTGCTGAGCCCACTGCGCCAGTGGTTGGTAGAGTTGCTGAGCCAGTCGTACGAAGCGTCCATCAGCGGTCAGCGAATCGAAGTCGGGAAAACAGCGTGCCAGGCAGGGCTCGTCGACTTCAGCGATGAGGTAGTCACCGCCTTCATAGGCTCGGATGGCTTCGTTTTCATCATAGTTTGTTATGAAGGCAAGGGCCGCGCGAGGTGCGACCGGCAGCGGCTGCTGTTGCCCTTCGAGCCAGGCATCGAGCAGTTGCGCCAGACCCTCTCGTGCCATCGATTCGGCCATCGGATGAACCTTTAGCAGGGCATCGCGCCCCACAATCATGCTGCAGTCGCTACAGTGGGCGGATGCCGCGAGCAGGCTGCGTACCCACACGCCCATGAGCTTCTCGGGGCGTGGTGTGGGCTTCTTGTGGTCGCGCAGCAGTTCGGAGGCGGTGATACTTAGCCATACACCCTGTGCGGCAAGCCCATCAGAGGCGATGCGCTGATCAAGCCAGTCTTCGACGACGAGCCCCGCATGTTCATGGCGCAGGCTGAGCCGCTGCAGCCCGACCGGATGTGCGTCCCGTACTGCTCGCCAGGCCTCTATCATGGGTAAGACCAGCGCCTTGACATGCTCGCGCGCTTGCCAGCCCGGTCCGCCCAGCGGCAGGCTGGCCGAGCTGCTCATACGGTTGAGCAGTCGCGTGAAAAGCGGATCAAGCTCGTGCTGAGCCATGACCCCAACGGGTAGGGTTAAGAGGTGCCTGCGCAGCGCGTCGCACAGACTTTCAATGAGGCCATAGCGCTCGAGTCCAGCTATGGAGAAGGCCTCTTCGTCAGGAAGCGCCTGCGGCCCTTCGTCGAAGATCACCTGCAGTCGGTGTCTGAAAAATGCCTTGACGGGGTTGCGCAGAAACTGTGTGAGTCGGGCTATAGAGAGTGCCGCCCCGGGTTCCACGGGAATGAGTACGGCGGCAGAGCCCGCCTGACTGGCAGCCCTTTCATGGTCGGCGGACCCAGCCTGAGCGATAGTCCTGGTCTTAACGGCAGTCTCGGTATTAACGGCAGCCTCGGTGTCGTGCGCTGCACGCCACTCGATCGCGTGGGTAAAGAGCTTGGAGTTGGCCTCAAAGTAGCGGCGGCTGAAGGCTTGCAGCGGATGTACGGTGGTGCGCGCGCCGACCACATCATCGGACCAGCCTGCCGCCAGATAGTCCCGCAATTGGGAGACCAGCACCGATGGGGGGCGCGGACTGTTGTCGCGAATGCTGTGACCACACCAGCTGACGTACAGCACACGCCGCGCTGAGAGCAGCGCCTCAAGCATGAGCTGCCGGTCATCATCACGTCGCGCCCGATCGCCTGGGCGGGTTTGCCCGGGAAGCGCGATCAGATCGAAATCAGCGCGGGGCTGACGCCTGGGGAAGTCGCGGTCATTCATGCCCAGCATGCACACCACCTCGAACGGAATGGCTCGCATGGGCGTCAAGGTGCAGAAGGTGACGCCACCCGCGCGAAAGCGACGTCCGAGTGCAGGGCGTTCAAGCATGTCGAGCCATACAGAGCCCACCAGACTGAGCGGCAGCGGCCCATCGAACCCGGCGACCGCGCATTGATCGAGCCACTGTTGCAGGGCCTCGTCGAGCGCAGCGATTGTCTGGCGGTCGGCGTCGTTGTCGGGCTTGAAAAAATCGGCGATCAGTCCGCGCAGTCGATTCGCCCACACGTCGGGCGAAGCCTGAGCGCGGCTGTCGTGATACCAGGCCGCCAAAGCCTCGACCAGACCCGAGAGCGTGCCCACAAGGCTAGCCTCGAGACCACCGACCTCATTGAGTGGTTCGATGCCTGCGAAGGGCAGGGGCCCGTCGAGTGCATCAAGTGAACTGCCAACGGCGTAGCCCATGAGCAGGCGTTGCAGTCCGAATTGGGCCGTATGGGCATCGCCACACGCCGACAGCGAGAGATCAGTACGATGTTGTGCGCTGAGGCCCCAGCGGATGCCAGCCTGCTCCATCCAGCGTGCCAGGGTGCCGGTGCTATCGGGCGGCAGGTTGAAGCGGGCTGCAATCGCCGGCACGTTGAACAGCCCGCATAAATCCGTCAGGCGAATTCGGTCGTGGGTGATGTTCAGCAGCCACTCAAGCGCGCTGATCAGGGGGCTGCTGCCGCGTGCAGGTAAGTCGGCGATGTCGAAGGGAATGTGTCGCGGATCTTCGACCTCGTATTGTCCGAAGATCGCGCGAATGGACGCAGCGTAGTGCTGAATATCAGGCACCATGACCACGATATCGCGGGGTCTAAGCGTCTGATGCGCGTGCGGACTGGCCAGTAATCTGAGCAGCTGATCATGCAGGATTTCAAGCTCGCGAACCGGACTGTGGGCGATATGGAAAACAATTGACTGGTCTTCTGACGCGACCGACCGATGCGTGTGCGCGTGGATGGGGTCAAGGTCTCGGATGTGGGCCTGGACCTGCTTTAAAAGGGTTTCTGCGGGCTCTTCGTGGTCAAACAGATCGAAGCGTTGCAGCGGAAAACGCTGACGGGCCTGCTCAAGATCGTCGAAGACGTCGAGTTGCCGGATAAAGTCCCGGCCCTGACGTCCCCACGCCGCCAGTAAGGGATGCGCGTGCTCGTGCATGTGCTCTAGATGGATCGTGGACAGCGGCTGCTGATGACGTTGCGGATGTCTTGGCCGCGCCTGTCGAAGAAGTTCGCGGCCGTCAATGATGTCGGCCCAGTGAAAGCGGCATGGGTTGGGTATGGCGATAAGTACCTGGCTGTACCGTGACAGTGCCGACAGGAGTTCCAGCGTTGCAATGGGCAGGTGGGTAATGCCAAAGACAATCACCCGTCGGGGTAGGACTGAGGCGATTCGGCTCGAATCGGTTGCGGTGCGCGCCTGATGCAGAAGCTGTAGAACATGGTTTTGCAGCCCATAGCGAGTCAGCTCGCGCTGTGCGGGGTCGAGTTCAGATAGCAGGCGCTGCCAGAGCAGTGGCTGCCAGCGTTGTTCAGCGGGCACAGGTGTTTTGAGGCCCGTTGCGCTCAACAGCACGCTGTGCCCCTCGGCCCAGGCCTGCATCCAGTCAGGACGGTGCACCTGATACTGCTCGAACAGGTCGGCGACACGCTGGGCGAGTTGGTGTCGTCGCAAAGGCTCGTCGGGTTTATCGGCCAGATACGACACCAGCGGCTTGAAGATGGGTTCGCTGGAGCCACTCTGAAGCTCGGCGAGTATGCGCATGATGCGCCAGGTCAGCGGGTCTTTATCGAGCGGCGATTGCTCGGGCACTGCAGCCCGGCCCAGCAGCTGGCGATATATGGTCCACTGAAAGCGCGCTGGCAGACGAAATTGAATGGCGGCGCTGATACCCAGGCGCTGGGCAAGCGCCATTCGCACCCACTCGCCCATGCCGTTGTTTTGCACCAGAATGAGCTCAGGCTCTAGCGGACCCAGCGGGTCATGGCTTATGCGCTGAATGACGGTCTCAAGCAGCCACTCGGTACGGTTGCCGTGGACTGCGATAAAACCTGGTCTGACGCTTACAGGGCTCATCCGCGCAGTGTAGAGGTCGTGAGGCTCATCCGGTGAGCCTTAAGCAGGCAGACGCTTGAAACTGTGGGTCAGTGGCCCGTGCGGGATGGTCGTTGCAGGCGAGTCAACTGCCAGTGGGACACGACCCCGGCCAGGGTGAATGCAGTCATGAGAGCGGCTACCTGCAGGCTGCCTTCATGCGAAATAAAGCCCACCAGGTAGCCGCCCAGCGCGCCGGTGGCCTGCTGCAGCACGCCCGCCACTGCGGCCGCTGCGCCTGCCATGGATGGCACCGTACCCACCGAGCCCGACAGCGTGGGGGGCATCATCAGTCCGTGGCCCAGCCCCATCAGCATCACGGGCATGGCAAAGGCCAGGGGCGAGGGCACGCTGGCCAGCAGCAGCATCAGTCCCATACTGGCGCAGGTAAAGGCCTGTCCGGCCCGCATCAAACCCTGGTCGCCCACGCGACGAATCAGCCGGCTGGTCAGCCAGTTTCCTGTGATGTAAGAAAACGGTACCAGCATCACGTAAAAGCCCACGCCGTCTGGGCCCACACCATAGCCGCGCAGGACCAGCGGTGCGGCTGACAAAAAGGTGTAGAACGCGCCCGTGGTCGAGGCCAGTAGCGCCACAAACAGCAGAAAAACCGGCACGCGGGCCAGGCTGGCATAGGCGCGAAACATGCTGGTAAGCCAGGCCTGCTGTGGTGGGCTCACAGCAGGCCCAGGCGATTGTTCAGGCGACGTGGAGTTGCCCGGCGTGCCGGTCGCAGTGGAAGCGGACTGGGGCGTCGGTACTGCAAGGGTCGCTGCGCGCTGATGGGCCGGCAGCAGGCGCCAGGCCAGTACAAACAGAACGACGGCCAGTGCGGCCATGAGGGCCAGGTTGGCCTGCCATCCAAACCATACATGCAACTGACCGCCCAGCACCGTTGCCGTTGGCGGACACAGGCCCAGAGCCATGCCGATGAAAGCCATGACACGGGTGCGCTCTGCTCCACTGTAAAAGTCTTGCGTGAGCGATCGGCCGATCACCATGGTGGCGCCGCTGCCCAAGCCCTGTAGCGTGCGGGCCGCGATCAGCGCATCAATATCGCTGACCAGCGCACCTGCGGCCGAGCCGGCCGCGCCCAGCGCAAGCCCCACCAACAGCACGACTCGGCGTCCATAACGATCAGACAACGGACCGAAGAGGAGCTGTGAGCCGCCATAGGCGAGTACAAACGCACTAAAGGTGAGCTGTACCCGGGTGTTGTCTGCGTTAAAAATATCGCCCCACTCCTGCATGGAGGGTAGGCAGATGGTCATCGCCAGCAGGCCAAAGACGATCTGACCAAGCAGTACGGGCAGCAGGGCAGGGGGACGGGGCATTTGCATGCCAGATTGTCCCATGGAGTGCGCAGGCCGATGGCCTGAGGTGTGTCGCTCGCCGCAGGCTGTTAAGGCTGTGCGGCGAGCCTCTCACAGGCTGTGGGGGCCTGGGATTCAGGTAATGCGCCGGATACTTTCGGCGATTTCCTCCCGGTCGAACACGCCCAGCCAGTCATCACGCATCAGACGCGGCTTACCGAAGGTGATGGCCTTATTGCACGCGTCTGAGAAGGCACCCGGAATTTCGTTGAAGATGACGGCGGCCAAAATGTTCATGTGGCCCAGCAAAAAGTCGCGAGCGCACTCCTGCGGAACGCCGCGACGCACCACTTCGTCCATGGCATCACGCATGACCTGGAGAAGGGTGGCGCAGACGGTTTCCGATAATCCCGGCTCAAGTAGGGCCATCTGGTCGACTGTGAGCCGATACGAATTCAGAATGGGCTGATAAATTGCCTTGCCGATGGCTTCACCCAGTGCAAACGCCGAGTCGGGTCCCTGCATCAGCGCGCTGGTGATGGATTGCCGCGCGGCGACTCCACCAAATCGATCACGACGCCCCTCTTCAGTGGTTTCGTCATTGAAGATCTTGGGGTGACACGGATGGGTGACGAAGTACACCAGATCGTCCCGCTTGGGCAGATGTCCTGCGAAGGGCGCCGCCGCATCAAGCAACACCACCATGGTGCCGGATGCGAGCTTGGGGGCAATTTCGTGTGAGATCTTGCCGATCAGCGTGTCGGGCACGGCCAGAATGACTGCATCAGCACCGCTCAGTGCCGCATCAACACTCACACAGTCGATGCCGGCTTCGTCCTTGAGGCGCTGTTGACCCACGGCGCTGGGCTCTACATGTCGAACTGAAAACTCGGGACATTTCTTGAGATTTTTTGACAGGCGAACGCCCATCTTTCCGCCAGCTCCGAATAGTGCGATGGTGGCTTTCATGCCCA
>JBDLQY010000165.1:0-42757 GCA_039800325.1 Pseudomonadota bacterium
CATCGTAGTAGCCGGTCTGCGGGCGGAACAGTGCCGCCTCCAGGGCCCCCGGGTCACGCACGCCCGGCGCGGCGCGGTAACGCTGCATCAGCACCGCGTGCATGCCGAGCCCATCGGCCACGGCCAGGTAATTGTGCGGCACGGTTTACTTGGCCAACTCGCGGTAGAGGCTGTCGAACTCATCCAGACTGAATGCGAAAGAAGCCATCACGTGGCGGCGGGGGCGTTCCTTCTGCTGCCGGTCGATGTAGTCGCGCAGGGCGTCATTGAGCACCGCCTGGAACTGGCGGCCTTGGCTTTCTGCGATCTGGCGCAACGCCGACAGCACATCGGGCGCGCAAACTCATGTTGAAGTACTGAAACGACACAAGCCTCCAAAACGTCCGCCTTTTGCGTTGAGACGGTTTATGACCGGCCTGGTTTAATATTGCAGGGGGACCGATTGAGATATCGGCTGAACCAGGAAAACCTAAATTTCTCGAGCGTGTGACGAGTCGCCAGGCAAAAATTCAGGAAGACACATACTTCCGGGTGATGCGAATTCTGCAAGACAACCCAGATCTCACGCAGCGCGAGCTGGCCGAAAAACTCGGTGTCAGCTTGGGTGGGCTGAACTACTGCCTGAAGGCCCTGATTGAGAAAGGTCTGGTGAAGATGAAAAACTTCACCCACGCTAAGAACAAGTTTGGCTATGTGTATGTATTGACCCCTAGTGGTATGGCGGAAAAAGCGGCTATCACGCATCGGTTTTTGCGCCGAAAAATGGAAGAGTTCGACGCTTTAAAAGCCGAAATTGAGGCACTCAGGACTGAACTCGAAGATGGGCGGCTGCGTCAGCTGCCACTGAAGGATGTCGCCCGGTCGGCTGGCGACTAGACAGGATCTCGATAGCATCTGCCAGCCCGGTCAGTGGTCCGCTAGAATTTAGGGGGTTTTAGACCGGCGCGTGTTAGAGGCTTTCCTGCCACGAAATGTGCCCATGCTTGCTTGGGTCCCGGAGGTTGATTTGTCTGGCTTTCATGCTGCGATACCCATCGTCGTCTGGCTCTCCATGTCGGCCGCTGCGGCTGTTGCCACTGCTGTCGGCATCTCATCATCTGTCTGGGCTCAGTCTGCCGCTGGCGCTGCTTTGCCGGGTGTTCTCGGGGTTGGCGCTTCAGGTGGTGTGACGGGCAGCGCGTTCGGCAGTGCGGGTGGGTCAGGGCCTGCGGGCGTAGCGCCAGCAGCACCCCTCGGCGGCGGGTTTGCTCCGTCGCCGGGAACAGGCGGGCTTTTAGGCCGCGGCGCGGGCTCTGCAGCGGGCTCCGTTGCCCCGCCGGCTGCGGGCCTTATTCCTTCACCGGGTTCTGGCGCCCCCAGCGGCAGTGTTGCTGAGCAGCGCGCTGCGCCGGAGCCCCCCAGCGACTTCCAACGTTTTGTAGAGACGGCCACGGGTCAGATGCTGCCGGTGTACGGCATCGGCTTGTTTGGCCCTGGGCGGTTTGAGCCGGTTCAGGCAGCGCAAGTGCCCGATGGCTATGTGGTGGGGCCTGGGGATGAGCTGGTGCTGCAGTTGTATGGTGCGGTGGACTACGCTGACCGGGTTGTGGTTGATCGAGAGGGGCGCATTCTGCTGCCGCGCATTGGGCCGGTGAAGGTGGCGGGCCTGAGGTTCTCGCAGCTTGAGCCAGCGCTAACCAAAGCGATTGGTGAGGTCTACCGCAACTTTAAGTTGTCGGTCAGCATGGGCCGGCTGCGCTCAATTGAGGTCTATGTGCTGGGCCAGGCCCGAAGCCCTGGCCGCAAGGTGGTGGGCAGTCTGTCAACCCTGATAAATGCCTTGTTTGAGACGGGGGGGCCATCAGTACGGGGCTCGCTACGCGGTATCGAGTTGCGCAGGGCAGGGCGTGTCGTGTCCCGCATAGACCTGTATGAATTTATTGCCCGGGGTGAAAGCCGGGGCGATCAACCCTTAGAGCCTGGCGACATCATCTACATTCCACCGGTGGGTGCGCAGGTGGCCCTACTGGGTAGCGTGAATGAGCCCGCCATTTATGAGCTGCCGGCCAATGGGGGCAGCCTGCAGAGTGTGCTGGCCTTAAGCGGTGGGTTGCCTACGCTTGCCGCCCCGCAGAAGGCGCAGCTAGAGCGGGTAGATGCCCAGAGGCAGCCTGCACGCTATGTGCAAGACATTGCACTGGATAGCGGCGGCCTCAACACCCCCTTAACCGGTGGTGACATTGTGACGGTGTTTCAGATTAGTCCGCAGTTTGCCAATGCGGTAACGCTACAAGGGCATGTGGCCTCACCCATGCGCTATGCCTACAAAGACGGCATGCGTATCAGCGATCTGGTGATCAACAATAATTTCTTGGTGCCGGTGAGCTACTGGTTGCGGGTAAACACCGGTGCCAACATTGCGGGGCTGGATAAGCCTGAGGTCAATCTTGAATACGCGACCGTTCAACGGCTTGACCCGGTGCGGCTGCGCACGGAAACCATTCCGTTTAACCTGGCCAAGGCTCTGCTGGGTGACAAGACTGAGAATTTGCAGTTAAAGCCCGGTGACCTCATCCGCGTGTATGGCGCGGCTGAGACTACGCCCGATGCCTTTGACAGCGTCATGCTGCAGGCGAGCTTTGTGGAGGGCAACGCAGGCACCCGGCGCTTTACCTGGCGCGAGGGGCATCGCATCACCGATGTGATTCCCGACATGCGCTGGCTGCAGGAAGAAGTCACCCGCTGGGTGCGCACCACCGGCGTGGCTGTGACCGCTCAGGCGCTAGAGCAGGGTGTAGCCGGCACGCCTAACGCCAAGGGTCTGCAGCAAAGCGCAGGCGCACGGGCGCTGCGCGAGCAGCAGCAGGCCTTAGAGACCATACAGGGCCAGCCCAGCCCCCAGCAGCTTGAGCAGCTGCGCCAAGCAGCAGCGGCGGGCAGTGCGAATGCTGCAGGGGTGCCGCAGGGTTTGCCAGCGGGCGCGGCCAATGCGCTACCACCGGGTCAATCCCCGCCGGGCGCTTTGCGCACGCTGGGTGCCACCGGCTCAGCAGCCGGAAGTGTGTCTGCGGCCAATGTCTCGAGCCTGTCAGCCGCAGCATTGCAAGAGCTAAACCTGAACTATGCCGACATTCGCCGGCTTGATCCGCAGACCCTGCAGGTGCAGCTTATTCCGTTTAACCTGGGTAAGGCGCTGGCGGGGGATGCCACGCACAACTTGCCCCTTCGCCCGGGTGATCGCATCAGCCTCTACACCAAGCAAGAGGTGGCAGTGCCCATTGCCAAGCGCACGCGGCTGGTCAAGGTGTCGGGTGAGGTCAGGGTGCCGGGCACCTACCAGGTGAGCGCAGGTGAAACCCTGGGAGACATCATTCGCCGGGCGGGCGGCTTTACCGAGCAGGCCTATGTCTATGGCACCAGCTTTACCCGTGAGAGCACCCGCATTGAGCAGCAGCGCAACTTGGCTCAACTCGTTCGCACCCTAGAGGCCGACCTCACCAGCCAGGCCACGTTTGCAGCACAAAACACGACACAGGCGGATACCCAACAGGTGCAGGCGCTGTTGGCCCTGCAGCGTCAGACGCTGGAGCGGCTGCGCACTGTAGAGGTCAGTGGCCGCATTGCCTTAGATCTGGATGAGAAAGCCCCGCAACCCAGTCTGCCCTCGCTTGAGCTTGAAGACGGGGACAGCATCACAGTACCTACGCTGACGGACTTTATTGGTGTGTTTGGCGCAGTCGACATTGCCAGTGCGATGATTTACCGGCCCAAGCAGCGTGTGCGCGACTATCTTGAGCGTGCCGGTTTGCGCCCCTTTGCAGATCTAGAAAACGTAGTGTTGCTCAAAGCCGATGGCACTGTGCGCACCGCACGTACGGTGCAGGGCCGTGCTAGCAGCTTCTTTGCCTGGGGCGGGCAGACCAGCCTGCTCGATCAAGAAGTCATGCCCGGTGACTCGGTGCTGGTGCCAGAGAAGCTTGACCGGCGCTCGGGCTACACCCAGTTCATGATTGCGGCCAAAGACTGGACGCAGCTGATTTACCAATTCGGCCTGGGCGCGGCCGCTTTCAAGGTCTTGCAGCAATGACGCAGCCCGCCAACGAAGCATCCGTGCCCGTGCATACGGATGACGACGATGAAATCAGCCTGCTTGATCTGCTTGAGACAGTGGCTGAGAAACTATGGCTGCTTATTCTGGGGCCACTGGTCGTGGGTTTTGCGGCGTTAGGAATTAGTTTTTTAATCGCACCGACCTTTACCGCGCGCACCGTCATCATGCCGCCCCAGGCCCAGCAGAGCGCAGCCGCGACGCTGCTGTCGAGTTTGGGTGCCCTTGGCGGCGTTGCTGGTGCTGCGGTGGGTATCAAGAACCCCAATGATCAGGTGGTAGCGCTTTTGAAAAGCCGCACCCTCGCTGACCGCATGGTTGACCGGTTTGAACTGATGACGCGCTACAAGGCTAAGCTGCGGCAAGATGCTCGTAAGGGGCTGGAGACTCGGACCCGCATCGCTTCTGGAAAAGATGGTTTGATCAGCATTGAGGTTGACGACACATCCCCTGAGGTGGCAGCCCAAATGGCCGGTGCCTACATTCAAGAGCTTTACAAGCTGATGGCAAGCCTGGCGGTGACTGAAGCCCAGCAGAGACGTGTGTTCTTTGAACGTCAGCTTAAGGACGCGAAAGACAACATGACAAAGGCCGAGATCGCCTTGCGTTCGGGCGGTATTGAGGCTGATGTTTTTAAAAGCAGCCCGCAGGCGGCTGTGACGGCGGTTGCGCAGGTTCAGGCTCAGATTGCAGCCCAAGAAGTAAAACTGGGTGCCATGCGAGGTTACCTTACCGAGGCTGCACCTGAGTTTAAGCAGGGTATTACTGAACTCCAGGCTTTGCGCGCGCAGCTGGCCAAGCTTGAGTCTAACCAGCGTGAGAAGACTTCGTCGGCATCAGCATCGGTTGGCCTGAGCACTGGCGCCGCTGGTGCTGGGTCAGGTGCCGGCGCGGCGGCGGCCGCATCGACCCCGCCCGTGCCAGCTGGGGATGCGCTGAGTGACTATGTCAGCCGCTTTCGCGACTTTAAATACTTCGAGACCCTGTTTGAACTCTTTGCCAAGCAGTATGAAATTGCACGCGTGGACGAAAGCCGCGAGGGCGCAGTCATTCAGATCGTTGACCCAGCGGTTGCCCCCGAGTGGAAGAGCAAACCCAAGCGCGGGCTGATCGCCGTGATTGCCGCTCTGGCTGCGGGCTTTGCTTTGTTGCTCTACGTGTTTGTTGCGAAGGCATTGCGCAACGCCGCGCAAGATGCCGAGACCGCCGCAAAACTCAGTCGTATACGGGCTGCGATTGGTTTGCGACGTCGCGGGGAGACTCGTACTGCGTAGGCTCTTCCGTATCGTGGCCCGTCCGCATCGTGCCCAGGCTATCTGGCACCTGATGGTGGGCAGTCCCTCTGGCGCTGGCCATGTCGACAAGCGACTGACCCATGCTGCCGTCGGTGACTGCGCACAACACGAGGCGGTGCACTTGAACAACATTGATCGACCTGTTACTGACGATGACGGCGTCCCGGGCAGTCACAGTGCTGCTGGTCATCACCGCAGGCTGCGCACTGCCGATGGTTGCAGTCCTCAAAAACCGTACGCCCGCCGCCACGATGGGTGCCAAAATATACAAAATGCTCGTAAGGGTTACAAACCAAATGATCAAATCGAGGCCGTTTAGCGTATCCATAGGCATTCGTGTTCGTGCGCGTGCTTTCCGATGAATGGTACTGGTGAATGAATATACTCGTAGTCGGCGGTGCGGGTTATATCGGCTCGCATATGGTGAAGATGCTTGGCGAGCAGGGCTGTAGCGTCACCACCCTGGATGACCTGTCCAGCGGCCATCGCGACGCGGTACTGCACGGTGACCTTGTGTTGGGCAACTTTGGCGACGGGGCCGTGTTGAATGAGGTGCTCTCACGCGGGTTTGACGCTTTGATGCACTTTGCCTCATTCATTCAGGTGGGCGAGTCTGTGCAGCATCCCGACAAGTACTACCGCAACAACCTCGCATACACACTCGGTCTATTAGACGCCATGCGGTCGCATGGGGTGAACAAGCTGATCTTCTCGTCGACAGCCGCTACCTTTGGTGAGCCGTTGTACACCCCTATTGATGAGCAGCACCCTCAACAGCCCATTAACCCCTATGGGCGCAGCAAGTTGATGGTTGAGCAGGTCTTGGCCGACTATGAGCGGGCCTACGGTTTTAAGTCAGTCAGCTTGCGCTACTTTAATGCGGCCGGTGCTGACCCCGACGGGCTTTTGGGTGAGCGACACGAACCTGAGACGCACTTGATTCCTCTGGTGCTGCAGGCCGCCTCTGGCAGGCGAGCACACATCTCAGTGTTCGGGCGCGACTACGACACACCCGATGGCACCTGTATACGCGACTACATTCACATTCATGACCTATGCTCGGCCCACTGGCTGGCCTTACAGTCGCTGATGAGGGGCGCTGACAGCCAGTCTTACAACCTGGGTAACGGCAACGGGTTCTCAGTGCAACACGTCATCGATACCGCCGAGCAGGTTACGGGGCGTACGATTCCGGTGGTTAACGCACCCCGCCGAGAGGGCGACCCCGCCCGTCTGGTCGCTGATTCGCGCCTGGCCCGAGAAAAACTGGGCTGGCAACCACGCTACGCCGATTTGGCCACCATCATCGAACACGCCTGGCGGTGGGAGCAGAAGAGTTTGCAGGCGCCTACAACTGCTCTGGCAGCCAGGTAACAATGCCGGGAAACGCCATGATCAGCAGCGTAAACAGAATCATGATGATGGCGTAGGGTATGGCGCCCTGAATGACGTCATTCACGCTGCCGCGATCGGGCCGTACACCCTGCACCACAAACAGGTTCATGCCTACGGGCGGGGTAATCAGTCCCAGTTCACACATGATGACGATGAAAATGCCAAACCAGATCGGGTCAACACCCAGGGCAGTGACCACCGGATAGGTCAGGGGAATGGTGGCCACCATCATCGAGAGGGTGTCCATGAACATGCCCAGCACCAGGTAAAACACAATCAGCGCCAGCAGCATCTCGGTTTTGCTAAACCCCAGTCCCGTGACTGCTTTGGTGATCTGCTCACCCAGGCCTGTAATCGAGAGCGCCAGGTTCAACACAAACGCCGCCACCACAATCAGAAGAATCATGCCCGTGGTGCGGGCGCTGGCGATAAAGCAGTTTTGCAATAACTCACGCGTGAGTTTGCCCTGCGCGATGATGAAGGCCAGTGCCATCACCATGCCCAGCGCGGCTGACTCAACCGTGGTGGCAATGCCCAGATAAAGGCTACCCATGACGGTGCCAAAGATCACCAGGGGTTGCCACAGCCCCGCGATCAGTCTGAGGCGCTCACGCCAGGGCAGGGGCGGGTGCTGAACATGCGTGCCGGTGGCCATCACGTAAATGGCAATCCACACCATAAAGCACAGCGCCAGCAGAATGCCCGGAATAAACCCGGCGATAAACAGCTTGACCACCGAGGTGTTGGTCATTGAGCCGTAAATAATAAGATTGACCGAGGGCGGAATGAGAATGCCCAGGGTACCCCCTGCGGCCAGGCTGCCTAGCGCCTGACGCATGGGGTAGCCGTGCTTCATCAGCGAGGGCAATGACACCGTACCGATGGTGGCAGCGGTAGCCACCGACGACCCGGAAGTGGCCGCAAACAACGCGCAGCAGCCAATGTTGGTCTGCAAAAGCCCCCCAGGCACACGACCCAGCAACGCCGCGAAGGCCTGATACATGCGGTCGGCCATACCGCTTCTAAGTAGAAACTCACCCAGCAGCACAAAGAGCGGAATAGCGCTGAGGTTGTTGTCGCTCATCGTGCCCCAGGCAATCGAGGCCGACGAGATGATGAAGCCATTGCCGAACGCGATCATGCCCCCGCCCACCGCCAGCAGCAGCATGACTGCGGCAATCGGCAGGCCCAACAGCATGAGCGCCACCATCAGCACAAAGCTGAAGAGGCCAATAAGCTCCATGCTCATGAATGCGCCCCGCGCCTGGGCGCAGATCCATCTGAGGGCGTGGCACCTGACTCGGCTTGTGTATTGCCTGACATGCGTTTTTGCAGATCGTCGAGTTCTTCTTGAAGCTCTTCACGCGAGCTGCGGGGGGCAAAGCGTTCATCAAGCCTGCGCGTGTTGCCGCTGACGGCAAGCCACAGCACATAAACCAAGTAAGCCAGGCTAATCAGTGCAAAAAGTGCCAGTGCCGCCAGCCAGACCACCTGGGGATACTTAAGCGGCGTTGCCCAAGGGGTCTGCGAAACGCTGCCGTAGGCCAGTGTGTCTTGGAAGCTGGTGTAGGCCATAGCCAACAGCGCGACTGCGCTGAGCGCAAGCGTGGACGTGGCGACAATATTGAGCACCAGGCGTACGGGTCTCGGCAGCTTGTCGTGCACCAGGTCAATGCGGATATGACCGCGTCCCACCAAAGCCACTGTAAAGGCCAGCGCCGCACCCACGGCCAGGATGTAACCGCCCAGTTCATCCACGCCCTGAAGCGATTGGTTAAATACTTTGCGCATGACCGTTTCAATGGCCACCGCAATGCCTAACACGGTAAAGCCCAGGCCGAACAGCCAGGCGGCAAGCGCCTCAATACGTTTCATGGTGAGAGCCTGATCAACAAAGCGCCGTGCCAGCCGGCTCGGCCCGCCTGAGCGGGCCGGGTGCGGCGGTATGTACTACCGCCGCGCTGGTGCCGAATGACGTGTACGCAGACAGACTGCGCGGTGCGGCTTAGCGAATACCCAGCAGGGGGCCTACGCTTTGCTTCCAGCTGGCCGAGCAGCTGGGGTTGACCTTATCGCAGGCCTCAGCCCAGGCAGGCACCGAAATCTCGCTCACGGCGCTCTTGACCAGGGCCAGATCAGCGGCGCTTGGCATGACCAGCTTGGCCTGGAAGGGCTTGTGCGCGGTGCAGGGCTGCTGACCCGTTGAGCAGCGCACGCCATCTGACCAGAGCTCTTCAGAGGTCTTCCAGATGCTGTCCGTGAGCTTGTCCATTTCAGCCGAGAACTTGCTGCGCAGATCGGGCGACATTTTGTTCCAGGCTGTCATGCTAATGGCATAACCCTGCACAGCGACCTGCAGGCCCAGTGCGTACACATGCGTGGCGCTGTCCATCCAGCCGGCCGAGTTGGCCGAGCTGGGGCCCGTGACGGCGCAATCAATGGTGCCCAGACGCAGGCCCTGCGCGACTTCACCGAAGGCCATGGTGACGGGGGTTGCACCCACTTTTTCCATGAACTTGGCCATGACGCCGTCGAGAATACGGATCTTCTTGCCCTTGAGATCGGTAAGACCGTTTTCAATCGGTGCCTTGCAGAAGATGATCTGCGGGCCAAAGGGCCATACACCCAGAAGCTTCAAGTTGTGCTTTTCTTGCATCTGCTTATCAAGCACAGGCTGGAAGGCTTTGACGTTGGCCAGCGCCGTCTTGTAGTCGGTGTTCATGCCGACCAGGTCAAGGCCCAGAATGGTGGGCTCGTCGCGCGAGACCTGGCCCAGACGCAGGGTGACCACGTCATAAATGCCCGATCGCATCACGCGAATCTGCTCAAACTCTTTGACGCCGGTGGCCTCGAGCGCCTTGTAGTCGACATCAAACGGCAGGGTCTTGCCCAGGTTCTCGAAAAAGGGCTGCTCAACCGTTGCCTGAATCTTGCCGGTGGCCAGCGGCAGACCCATCACGCGCAGCTTTTGACGCTCTTGGGCCATGACGGCAGGTACGGCAAGCGCTGCTGCCAGCGTCAGGGCAAATGCGGAACGAAACATGGTCAACCTCCGGAGGTGGTTTGGCGAAAACGCGAACTATGCCCTGAAGCGGCCCATGTGCCGTGGATACGGGCTCAGTCTTTGGGGATTTCCTGGGGGCGATGGGTGGGGTCAGAGTTAAGCCACTCACCCAAAAAGGCCGCGATCTGCTGTTTGCGCTGCCAGCTGCCTTCTGTATGGGCCCAGAGCGTTTCTTGGAATTGCGCAGGGTTTTGCTGCGTGCCGGCGAATAACCAGAGCCCCTTTTGCGCGGTCTCGACCGACTTGCGCTGAATCTTGTCGGCGACGATGGTGGAGAGCTCGGGCATCTGATAGCGCAATGCAGTCAGTAACAGCAGTCGCAGCGGATGCAGCTGGGCTGACCTGATGCGGGCCGGAAATGCGCTTAACAGCTTGGGCACTGCCAGGCGGGCCACCGTCTCAAACATGGGGTCGGCATACAACAGATGCAATCCGGCGCTATCGGCATCGCCGCTGATAAGGCGAGCCCGCGCATAGTCGGTGAAGACCGCGGCCATCAGCTCAGCGCGACAGCCGGCCAGATGCTTAAACCAATCGGGTGCGCCCGGGTAGCCCTGGCTGAGATAAAAAACCATCAACCGCGCCGAAGCCCTTGGGCTCATGGCCTCGAGCGTGGCCGGTTGGTTTGACCACAGCAGATCGGCACCCAGCAGGCAGGCGTCCCGGGCAATGTGAGTGAGGCCCGCAGCCGATAGCCCGATCAGCTCTTGTGCGTCAGGTAGATCATCGCGTTGAACAAAGGCCTTGAGGCCCGCCCGGACCGCCAGCACAATTCGGCGATGATCGGTGCAGTAGTGCTTAAAGCGTTCAGCGGGCGTTTTGCCCCGGGCGTTTGCGTGGCGACCGCTCCAGATGCCGGCCAGTTCAGCCATCAGCGCAGCGCTGACCTGGCCACGCCTCAGCGCTTGGATCTGGCCAAGCAGCATGTGCCCTCTCTGCTTGGCCTGCCAGTTGCCAGTTGGCGCCGCGCGGCCGAGCGTTGGCTGAAGCGATGTCATGGCTTTGCTAGGCCAGCCAGTGCTCGACAGGTGCGAGCAGGAATTCATCAAGCGGCACGCCGCCGTCGCCCACCACCAGAGGGCGAACCGGCCGAAATTTTTCGGCAAAGACATGCAGGCCTTGTGGCGCCTTGAAAGCACTGGCGCTTTTGACCTCGATGGCCGATAGCGTCTGTGGGCCGCTGAGTATGAAATCAACTTCATGGGGCGACTCACGCCAATAAAAAATCTCGGCATGATCAGGGCGGTGGTTGATAAGGTGCGCGCCCACCGCGCTTTCAACCAGGCGCCCCCAGTAAGACCGGTCGGCCCGGGCCTCATCAAAGCTGTACGCGGCCTGGGCTGAGATCAGGGCCGTGTTGTGGACATTGAACTTAGGCGGCGATGCGCGCTTGCGGTGGGCCTGAGCAGCGTATTTCTGAAGCCCGGTCAGCAAACCGGCCTTTGCAAGCAGGTCGAGATAGTGCGCCAGCGTGACGGTGTTGCCGGCATCTTGCAGCTGGCCCAGCAGCTTGGTGAACGACACGATTTGCCCAGAGTAAGAACCACACCCCAGCTCGAACAACTGCTTGAGCAAGATGGGCTTGTCGACCCGGGTCATCTGCAGGATGTCGGTGTCGAGGTTGGGACGTATCAGCGAGTCGCTGACGTAGCGTCGCCAGCGGGGCACGTCTTGAATGAGAGGGGCCGCGCCTGGGTAGCCCCCAAAGTAGATGTATTCATCGATCGAGACACCGAACGCCTCACGCATTTCGCCAAATGACCAGTGGGTCAGCGCAATGACCTCATAGCGTCCGGCAAGGCTCTCGGTGAGGCCTTGCTGCATTAACCAGGGCGACGATCCCAGCAGTACGATATGCAGTGCGAGGCCTTCGGCACGGTCGGCATCCCATAGGCCTTTGACGGTTTCAGACCAGCGCGGAATTTTTTGAATTTCGTCAATGGCCAGTACGTAGCTGCGGCCGCGTGGCATGACCCGGGCGCGGGCGCGAGCCTGGGTCCATTGATCAACAATCCATTTGGCGGAGGGTTTTACTCCGATGTCGAGTTGTATGGATGATGCGGGGGCGTATAGCGCGTCAGGCGTTTGCGCAACGGGCTGGTCAGTTGCGACGAACGTGGCTGCTCGCCCCGAGAGGGCCTGCCGCACCAGGGTTGATTTGCCAGTTTGTCGTGGCCCGGCGACCACCGTCATGAACCGCGGCGGCTCGTTGAGTCGGGCCTGCAGGGTTTTGAGCTGAGGGCGGGCGTACGCAGGATGCATGGTAGTGAGTAAATTTACTCAGAATATTACATCAAAGCCGGCTGAGCCTGTTGCGCCGGCTGGCTCCGCCTCGGCCGTCGATCTCGCCGAGGCCTGGGTGCGCGAGCTGCTGGCGCCTGATCATGCCCCCCTAGCTGATGAGCGGTCTGGGCAGGGGCAGTCGACTGGGGGCTCGTCGGTTGAGCGCGTGATCCAGGGCACGGCCTCTGGCAGCCCTTCGACTGAGCGCATCGATCAGGCACGCATGTGTTTGACGGTGCTGCGTGAGCTGGGGGCCGATGAGGACTCACAGGCGGCGGTATGGGTGCTGGCCTTAAGCCCGCTGCCGTCCCAGGCGGTGCTTGAGCGGCGGGTGGGCCCTGACATTACAGGCCTTGTGACCCGTATTCGGCGCATAGAGCAGTTGATGGGTCAGGGGCTTTTGTCCGAGCAGGGTGCGGCCCAGCCTGAGGCCATTCGTCGCATGTTATTGGCCATGGCAGCCGATATTCGGGTGGTGGTGCTGCTGTTGGCTCGGCAGCTGGCCCTGCTGCGTGATGCGGCCGCGCGCAAGCGTGCGCCGGCACCCTGGGTGAGCGACGTCACGCTTAGAGTGCTTGCGCCGCTGGCCAATCGTCTGGGCCTGGGCCAGTTGAAGTGGGAACTTGAAGACCTGGCCTTTCGCTTTACGCAGCCCGAGGTCTACAAGGGTTTGGCGCGCCAGCTGGAATCGCGCCGTGTTGAACGCGAGGCTTTTATTGCGCAGGCGATTGCTGCCATCACGCAGGCATTAGCGGCCCAGGGCATTCAGGCCCAGGTGTTTGGCCGGCCCAAGCACCTGTACAGCATTCACCAGAAAATGCAGGCGAAATCGCGCTCGCTTGAAGGTATTCAAGATCTGCGCGCGCTTCGGGTCATTGTGGACAGTGTCGCGCACTGCTATGCGGCGCTTGACGTGGTGCATGGTAGATGGAAAGCGGTTACCAGCGAGTTTGATGATTACATCGCCCGCCCCAAGTCCAACGGGTATCGGTCTCTGCATACCGTCGTCATTGCCGAGGACGGCTTGCCGCTTGAAGTGCAGATTCGGACCGAGGATATGCATCGCTTTGCCGAGTACGGCGTGGCTTCGCACTGGCGCTACAAGGAGGGCGCGCGGGCCGGTGTTTCACCGGGCAGCGCACATGATCAGGCTCTGACGTGGCTGCGGCAGCTGCTGGCCTGGCAGGGCGAGTTACGAGGTGGGAAAGCTGGTCTGTCGGAGTATGAGGCGGCGGACAGGGCACCGGGTGCGTCAACGGGTGCGTCAGCGGCTGGGGCGGCGGACGGCGCGGCCGCCCCCGACGACTACATCTACGTGCTCACCCCGCAGGCGCGCATCATTGAGCTGCCACGGGGCGCAACGCCCGTCGATTTCGCTTATCACGTGCACAGTGATCTTGGTCATCGGTGTCGGGGCGCGAAGGTTGATGGCCAGATGGTGCCGCTGAATCGACCCCTGCAAACCGGGCAGACGGTTGAGGTCATCACCGCAAAAGAGGGCGCGGGTGTTGGTCCGTCTCGAGACTGGCTTAACCCCCAGCTGGGTTATCTGGCCAGTGCCAAGGCACGCAACAAGGTGCGTCAGTGGTTTAACCCTGTGCAGGCGCCCTCAGGCACAGAGCCTGAGGCCGAAGCCCCGGTGGCTGCCGCGGCCGCACCCGCGCCGACGGACGTTGTGCTTGAACAGTTGCTGCGTCCAGGGTCGACAGGCGGCGGTCGAGGGCAGTCACGCCCGGGACTTCTGGTGGTGGGCGTTGATGCGCTGCTGACGCAGCTGGCGCGTTGCTGCCGTCCGGTGCCGCCGGATGAGCTGGCGGGTTTTGTGACCCGAGGCCGCGGCGTATCGGTGCATCGGCGTGAATGCGCCACATTTATGCGCCTGGCCCAAGAGTCTCCCGAGCGTGTGATTGCAACGGCCTGGGATACCGACGTGCTGGCGGGCAAGGCGGCGCGTGCGGGTGCGCCTGAGAGTCGCTATGCGGTCGATGTCGAAGTGCTGGCGCAAGACCGTCCCGCGCTGCTGCGCGATGTCTCAGAGATGATGGCGCGCGACCGTATCAATGTCACAGCGGTGAAAACGCAGTCGCGCCAGCAGCAGGCCATGATGCGTTTTACCGTTGAAGTCACCGGCGGCGATCAGCTGCAGCGCCTGCTGCAGGCGCTGCGCGGGGTCACCGGGGTGTTAAGCGCCCGCAGGCGCTAAGAAAAGCACAACCCGCTTATCGGGCCGGCATGCGACTGGACAGGAAGTCAAGCAGATCGGCGATGCCCTCGCGGGTTGTCGCGCTGTCGGGCTGATTCTGGTTCATGCATCCCCGACCCTTGCAGGCGAGGGGTTCGAAGAAGGTCGCCGCCATTTTATGGTCCCATCCATGGGTGGCGTCCGGGAAGAATTTGAGCGACACGAGCGACTGAACGGGCGCCTGTAGCGCGGAAATCATCTTCTCGCAGGCTTGGGGATCGCGATCGTCATAGTCGTCTTTGCCCCCCGCATAAATGCGCACCGGTGCGCTGGTAAATTCATCGTAGGTACTTGCCGGAAGATCAGGTCGGCCTTTGCGTTCGCGCACAAAACGCTCGTACACATAGCACCCAGGGTAGAACGCGGCGTGTGCGGCAAACGGTGGAAACTTTTGGTCTGCATGGGTGCGGTATGCCCATTGGGTGGCTGACACAAAGGCGAGCGCCGCCCCGTAGCTTCCGCCCATGACGGCGATACGGTTCTTGTCGACAGAGGGGTTTTCAGCGAGGTGCCTCAGTGCACCAAAGACCTGTGGGTTGATGAGAACCGAATGGTCTCGGCCGAGGCAAGCTGCCCCTGGCCCAGCGTGAACGACAGAAGGATTGTTACGAAAAGTCTTTGCATGGTCGCTCCGGATTTGTGGGTCGTGCAATCGAGGCCCGGTAAAATAGGGCGGTGTTTTTTTTCGCGCCAGCGCGCGATCTTCATCGAGCCGCCCATGAACCTCGCACCTTCCGGCATCCTACCCGTCTTGCCCGTCATCCTCTGCGGCGGGTCTGGTACACGCTTGTGGCCGCTTTCCCGGGCTGGCTTTCCCAAGCAGTTTTTGTGTCTCACCGGCGAGCAGAGTCTTTTTCAGCAGGCCGCGCTTCGTCTGGCCGGGCTGGGCGGCGAGGGTTTGTCAGTGGCGGCGCCTGTGCTGGTCACCCATGAAGACCATCGCTTTCTCACGCTAGAGCAACTGCGTGAGCTTGATCTTGCCCCCGCCCGTGTGTTGTTAGAGCCCGTGGCGCGCAATACGGCACCAGCGCTTTCTTTGGCCGCTATGGCGGCGCTTGAGCAGGGCGATGACCCTATTCTGGTCGTAACCCCGTCGGATCAAACCATTCAGGATCTTGGGGCCTTTACCCGGGCTGCGCGTGCGGCCGTTCGCGCGGCGGCATCGGGCAGCATCGTCGTCTTGGGCATCAAACCCCTGCGCCCTGAAACCGGCTACGGCTACGTGCGTGCCGGTGCGCCCGTGGCGGGGTTTGATGCTGTGCGTGTGGTCGATCGCTTTGTTGAAAAACCCGATGCGGCGACCGCTCAAGCCTATGTGGCAGATGGCGGTTACTTCTGGAATGCCGGCATGTTTGTGCTGCGCGCCTCAATCTGGCTTCAGGCCTTGCGGCGTTTTCGTCCAGATATTGCTCAGGCGGTTGAAAAAGCCTGGCAGACACGCGCTGTCGACGGCCCGTTTGCGCGGCCCGACAAAGCTGCATTTGAGGCCATTGCGGGCGAGTCTATCGATTACGCGGTCATGGAGCATTGCCCGGGCAGTGATATTCCCATCGCCATGGTGGCGCTTGATGCGGGCTGGTCAGACCTGGGCGCCTGGGATGCCGTGTGGGATGCGCTGCCGCGCGATGAGAACGGCAATGCGCATCGCGGCGACGTGATAGCTGTCGACACGCACAACACTCTGGTGCATGCCAGTCACCGTCTGGTCAGTGTGGTGGGCTTGCGTGATGTGGTGGTGATTGAAACCGCCGATGCCGTGCTGGTGGCTGACCGCGCACGTGCGCAGGATGTGAAGCAGGTGGTCGCTCAGCTGGCCCAAAGCCAACGGGTTGAGCATGCCCTGCATCGCAAGGTGCATCGCCCATGGGGCTGGTATGACAGCGTGGATGAAGGTGATCGCTTCAAGGTTAAGCGTATTCAGGTGCGTCCGGGCGCAAGCCTGAGCCTGCAGATGCATCACCACCGTGCTGAGCACTGGATTGTGGTGCGCGGCACAGCCGAAATCACCTGCGGCAAGAAGCGAATTCTGCTGACCGAAAACCAGTCAACCTATATCCCGCTGGGTGAAAAGCACCGCCTGGCCAACCCGGGCACCATTCCGCTGGAAATTATCGAGGTGCAGTCGGGTAGTTATCTGGGCGAAGACGATATCGTGCGATTTGAAGACACCTATGGCCGGCGCTGAGTCACGACGGCTTTGTGGCTTAGCTTAGCGTTTGGGCCTGAATGCCTTGCACACCGCTTCGTGGGTCTCAATGCGGGGTGCGCCGATCAGGTCCAGGCAGTAGGGCACTGCAGCGAAAATGCCGTGTACACGGGGCTTGCCGGATTCATCTTTCAGGCCCTCAAGCGTTTCGCGAATCGATTTGGGCTGGCCCGGCAGGTTGATGATGAGAGCCTTGCCTCGAATAACCGCGACCTGACGCGACAGAATCGCAGTGGGCACAAAATTCAGGCTGATCTGGCGCATCTGCTCGCCAAAGCCTGGCATTTCGCGGTCGGCGACCGCCAGCGTGGCCTCAGGCGTGACATCGCGCAGCGCCGGGCCCGTGCCGCCGGTGGTTAGCACCAGGTTGCAGCCCTCGCGGTCAACCAGATCAATCAGGGTCTGCTCAATCTGGGCGCGTTCGTCAGGAATAAGGCGCACGATCTTGTGCCAGGGCGTGGCCAGCGCGCTATCAAGCCATTCGGTCAGGCCCGGAATACCTTTGTCTTCATAAACGCCCTGCGAGGCGCGGTCGCTGATTGAGACCAGACCGATTCGAATCGTGTCGACAGGGGACCCGGCAGTGGGGCTGTCCTCGGCACGAGGCCCGTCGTTGGCCTTGAGCTTGCCATTGTCTGCTTGATTCACTTCATTCTCCTTGCTGGGCTGCCTGCGCCTGCTCGGTGAGGGTATCGCGCACCAGCCTGAACAGTTCGCGGAAGCGGCGTCCGGCGGCGCCTCCCGCCAGCTCCTGGCGCGCCTGCGAAATAAGGCGTGTGACCGTGTCGCGCGTGTGCGGGTAGCGCTCACACCAGTCCATGCGTGCCTGCTCGTCCTGCATGAGGCGGGTGCGCCATTGCTCGGCTGCATGCATCAGGGCGACTTCCAGGCGGTGCTGCTGCGGCTGGCTTTCAAGGGCCTCTTTAAGCGCCTGCTGGTCAACGTCGCGCATCAGGCGCCCAATGTACTGAATCTGTCGGCGTTTGCCCTCTCGGGCGCGAATCTCGCGCGCCAGCTGCACAGCTTCGATGACGCGGGCGGGCAGGGGCAGGGCACCCAGCCGTTCGTCAGACATCTCAAGCAGGCTCGCGCCCAGCGTCTGCAGCGCATGGCTGTCGCGCTTTCGCTGCGATTTGCTGGGCGTTTGTTCAAACGCATTGGCTGCCGACGGGTCGGCTTGAATTCGGGGGGCGCGCTTCATGGTCGTGCGGATTGTAACGGGCGCCGCGCTGCTACCATACAGACCCCTTACCCGGAAGTGCACGATGTTTGAATACCAACAGGCTCAACTGCAAGACATGGCCGACTCGGTGCTCGCCCGCGCTCGCGCGATTGGTGCCAGCGATGCGGTGGTCGATATCTCTGAAAACAGCGGCCTGTCGGTCAATGTGCGCAAGGGAAAGGTTGAAACCATTGAGCAGCATCGCGACAAGGGCTTTGGGGTCACCGTTTACATCGGCAAACGGCGCGGGCACGCCAGTTCGTCTGACTTTACCGCCCAGTCGCTGCGCGAAACCGTTGAGGCGGCTTACCAGATTGCCCGCTTTACCGCCGAAGATGACTGCGCGGGTCTGCCCGACGCCAACACGCTTGAGCGTAAGCCGCGGTCGCTTGACCTGTTTCATCCCTGGAATGTCACCGCTGACCAGGCGGTTGAAATTGCGCGCCGTGCCGAGGCTGCGGCCTTTGCCGTCAGCCCGCTGATTCGCAACTCTGAGGGCGCGTCGGTCAGCGCCGGTCATGGGCAGTTTGTCAGCGCCAACACCCTGGGCTTCTCGGCGGGGTATCCGTACAGCCGACATTCGATTGCCTGCGCGCCCATTGCACGACGCGGTCGTCAGATGCAGCGCGATGATTGGTACAGCTCGCATTGCGTACCCGGTGAACTTGCGCAGCCCGAGGCATTGGGCCGTTATGCCGCCGAGCGCGCGCTGGCTCGCCTGAATGCGCAGCGCCTGTCTACCCGCAAGGTTCCGGTACTGTTTGAGGCCCCACTGGCCTGCGGGCTGCTGGGGCATTTTGTGCAGGCGGCCAGTGGTTCGGCCCTGTATCGCAAGACCAGTTTTCTGGTGGATGCACTGGGGCAACCGCTGTTTTCACGCGATATCAACATTACCGAAGACCCGCACATTCCGCGTGAATCAGGCAGTGCCCCCTTTGATAGCGAGGGTTGCCGCACGCGTCGTCGCTCGGTGGTGCAGTCAGGTGTGCTTAAAGGCTATTTTTTGTCGACATACTCAGCGCGCAAGCTGGGCATGAAGACCACCGGCAACGCAGGTGGCTCGCACAACCTGGTCATGCGCAGCCGCAGCACGCAGCCAGGCGACCAGTTACCCCAAATGCTGCGCAAGCTGGGCACGGGGCTTTTTGTGACCGAGCTGATGGGGCATGGCGTCAACTACGTGACCGGCGACTACTCACGCGGCGCCACCGGCTTTTGGGTAGAGGGCGGACAGATTCGTTATCCGGTTGAAGAGATCACCATTGCCGGTAATCTGCGCGATATGTTTAAGGGCATTGTCGCGGTGGGTGCAGACGAGCTCGCCCGTGGCACCAAGCGGGTGGGTTCGGTGTTGATTGATTCAATGTCGGTGGCTGGCATCTGATCGCGAGTCGAGTGTGTGCTTGAACGCGTCTTCTCTTATTCGATGCTGCGATGAGTAAAGCCTTCGTCAAGGATGATGCGGCTGAGGCCGATGATGAGGTGGATGCCTCAGGCGTTGAGGCCATCCCCAGCGGCGCGCGCAACTACATGACCCCGGCCGGTCATGAACGCATGCGCACCGAGCTTTTGCAGCTGATTGATGTAGAGCGGCCCGAAGTGGTTCGCACCGTCTCTTGGGCCGCCTCTAACGGCGACCGTTCTGAAAACGGCGACTACATCTACGGCAAGCGTCGTCTTCGCGAGATTGATCGCCGCATCCGCTTTCTGACCAAACGGCTTGAGAACGCTGAAGTCGTAGACCCCGCAGCCCGTGTGGGCGAAGAGCAGGTGTTCTTCGGTGCGACAGTTACCTTTATGCGCAACGGCGAGCGCACCGAGACCATTCAGATCGTGGGGGTCGATGAGGTCGATCCGGCGCGCGGGCGGGTCAGCTGGGTATCACCGGTGGGTCGTGCGCTGCTGAAGTCACGCGAGGGCGATCTGGTGAATCTGCCCCTGCCCGATGGCATTGATGAGCTTGAAGTTATTGAGGTGAAGTACGGCTGAGCGCGCCCTGGCGGCCCACGCGTGAGACTTCGCTGAGGCGTCGCAGGTTTCTAAGCACCTGAGCCAGGTGCACGCGATCACGAACCAGAACCCGAAAGCGCAAGACCGCGAGATTGGCGGTGGGTTCTTCGTCCATGGCCACATGCGCAATGTTGGCGTCACTCGCGGCAATTTCTGCCGCGACTTTACCAAGCACGCCACGGTCATTGCGCACGGTAAGCTCAATATCGGTGGGGAAGGTGCCGGTGACATCATCGGCCCAGTCAACATCGATCCAGCGCTCGGCATCACGGTCGCGCTGACGGATGGCCACCCGGCAGTCACTGCGATGAAGCGCAAGACCATGCCCGCCCCGCAGATGTCCCACGATGTCATCGCCGGGCAGTGGGTGGCAACAGCTGCTGTAGGTGACTGCGCTGCCTTCGGTACCGTTGACGGTCATGGGCGCAGGCCGTGGCAGCATCAGCGCTGCCGCTGGCCGCGTCGAAATCTGCAGTGCAATGGTGCGCGCAATAACGGGTGCCAGGCGTTTGCCCAGGCCGATATCGGCATAGAGATCATCAGCCGTGCGCGCCCCGGCATCGCGGATGGCGCGTTCAAGCAGGGCTGCATCGATGCCATCGAGCTCAATACGCAAAATGCCCAGCGCCTGCTCAAGCAGTCGTCGCCCCAGCTCAATCGACTCTTGGTAGTTGAGGGTCTTGAGGCAATGCCGAATGCCCGCGCGCGCCTTGCCAGTCCGCACAAAGCTCAGCCAGTTGGGATTGGGATGTGCGGCCGGGTCGGTAAGCACCTCGACGGTGTCGCCATTGAGCAGCTCGGTGCGCAGCGGCACATCCTGGCTGTTAACCCGGGCGCCCACCGCATGATCGCCCACGTCGGTGTGTATGGAGTAGGCGTAGTCAAGAATGGTGGCGCCACGGGGCAGGGCGCGTATTTCGCCGCGCGGGGTGAACACATACACCGCGTCGGGGAAGAGGTCGACCTTGACGTGCTCGATAAATTCAAGCGAGTCGCCCGTCTGACTTTGAATATCCAGCAGCGACTGCAGCCACTGATGCGTTCGGTTTTGCAGATCGCTGAAGCTTTCGTGATGTGCCTTGTAAAGCCAGTGCGCAGCCACCCCTGACTGCGCCACCCGGTTCATTTCATGGGTACGAATCTGAAACTCAACCGGCGTGCCATAGGGGCCAACCAGCGTGGTGTGCAGCGACTGATAGCCATTGACCTTCGGGATGGCGATATAGTCTTTGAAGCGACCCGGCACGGGCTTGAAGGTGGCGTGCAGGGCGCCCAGGGCCAGATAGCACTGCGCGGGTGTCTCAACCACCACCCGCATACCGTAGATGTCGAGCACCTGCGCGAATGACAGTCGCTTGTCGCGCATTTTTTCGTGAATGGCGAACAGCGTTTTTTCGCGGCCATACACCTGGGCGTTGACGCCGGCCTCAGGTAGCGCTTTGTTGACTGCATCAAGAATTTTGCCCAGTACCTCACGCCGGTTGCCGCGCGCGGCCTGTACCGCCTTGTGCAGGGTTCGGTAGCGAACCGGATGCATTGAGCGAAAAGCCAGATCTTGCATCTCGCGATACAGGTCGTTAAGGCCCAGCCGATGCGCGATGGGTACGTAGATGTCGAGTGTTTCGCGGGCTATGCGGCGCTGGCGCTCGCGGCTGATGGACTCAAGGGTCTGCATGTTGTGCAGCCGGTCAGCCAGCTTGATGAGAATGACGCGCACATCGCGCGCCATGGCCAGCAGCATTTTGCGAAAGCTTTCAGCCTGCTGATGCTCTTTGGATGAGAACTCAACCCGGTCTAATTTGGAGACACCGTCGACAATGTCAGCAACCGCGTTACCGAAGCGCTCGGCCAGAATCTGCTTGGCGACCGCCGTGTCTTCGATGACGTCATGCAGCAGGGCCGCCATAAGGCAGTCTGCATCCAGCCGCCAGCCGGCCAAGATTTCGGCTACGGCGATGGGATGCGAGATGTAGGGCTCACCGCTTGAGCGGTACTGACCCAGGTGGGCCTCGTCGCTAAAGCGATAGGCCTCGCGAATGCGCCGAAGATCATCCGATGAGAGGTAGGCGGACGCGAGCTCGGTCAGACGGGCAAGACTGACTACGCCCTTTTCGTCGGGCGGACTGACGAATCGGCCGGGTTCAGATGTGACCGGCCGGACAGCGGGATCGGCAGCGTTCATGGTCCACCAAGCACTGAGCCGTCAGACCATGACACAGGCAGACCGGCGCCTCAGGTGGGCACGCGGCGCAGCATTTCGCTGCCGATCTTGCCGGAGGCGATTTCGCGCAGCGCGGTGACTGTGGGTTTGTCGCGTGATTCGATCTTGGGGGTGTGACCCTGGGCCAGCATGCGGGCGCGATACGTGGCGGCCAGGGTGAGTTCGAATCGGTTGGGGATCTGCTTGAGGCAGTCTTCGACGGTGATACGGGCCATGGCGTGTCGTTGCCTTACAGTTGTGAGAGAGGGCTTGCGAGGTACCGGTTGAGCCTAACGAATACCAAGGGCGGCAAAGCGGCCGGGGTCTCGGGCCAGCTGCTTTGAAAACCGCAGTCGGGCCGTTTTGACGACAGCAACCAGTTCATCAAGAGCACTCGCAAAGTCTTGATTGATAATAACATATTGAAATCGATGGGCCTGCTCAAGCTCGCCCCGGGCGGCCTGAATTCTGCGCTCGATGACGTCATCTTGATCTTGAGCGCGTTCGCGCAGTCGCCGCCGCAGCTCATCGATAGAGGGCGGCGCAATAAAAATACCCACTGCATCCGGAAAAAGCCGGTGCACCTGGGCTGCGCCCTGCCAGTCGATTTCAAGCACGATATCGGTGCCCTGGGCCACGCGTTGCGTGATCCAGGCACGCGAGGTGGCGTAGAGATTTCCATGCACCTGCGCCCACTCAAGAAACTCGCCGCGCTCGCGTCGCGCTTCGAAGTCGGCGCGGTCAACAAAGTTGTAGTCACGTCCGTCGACTTCACCCGGTCGAGGCGGGCGGGTGGTGTAGGACACCGACAGCTGCACCTGGGGCTGGCGCTCGAGCAGGGCTCGAACCAGCGAGGTTTTACCGGCGCCCGAGGGCGCGACAATGGTGAAGACCGAGCCCGGATTGGCTTGCTGAGTAGCGTCGTTCATTCGAGGTTTTGCACCTGCTCGCGGATCTGCTCGATCAGCAGCTTCAGTTCGATCGCTGCCTGATTCAGATTGACCAGCGCCGCTTTCGAGCCCAGCGTGTTGGCCTCTCGGTTGAATTCCTGCAGAAGAAAATCAAGGCGTTTGCCGACCGGACCGGGGCGTGCGCAGGCCTCGCGCAGCTCAGCCAGGTGAGCGCTAAGCCGGTCAAGCTCTTCGGTGACATCGGCCCGCATGCCGTGCAGCGTGACCTCTTGTCGCACCCTGGCCATGGTTTCCTCAAGGGGCAAGGCCATCTCTGTGGCGGATAACGCCGCGCGCAGGCGTTCAATCAGGCGCTCTTCATGCTGGCGCAGCAGGTCTTCGCGTGCCAGCGACACTTTGGCCACGATGGCTTCGATGGCCTGCGCGCGCTCGAGGATGAAGCCGACTAATCGTTCGCCCTCACGAATGCGGTGCTCAATCAAGGCGTCAAGCGCGAGCCTGCCCGCCTCAAGTGTAGGAGCGGCCAGGGCCTCATGTGGGTCACGCTCGGCCAGCACGCCAGGCCAGCGCAGCGCATCGGCGATTGTGGGTGGACCCACCTCAGGCAGCTGTGTCCGGATGGCGGCACAGGCAGCGCTGAAACCAGCCAGGGAAAGCGGGTCAATGCCAGAGGTATCGCTGCGCACAACACTTGACTTCAGGCTGACCCGGCACTCGAGCTTGCCGCGTTGGATGCGCTGGCCAATGAGTTCGCGCAGAGGCCACTCGGTGGCGCGCACCTCATCAGGGATTCGCATGGCCAGATCAAGAAAGCGCGAATTGACGCTGCGCAACTCGACCGTGACCTGTCCGTCAGCACCGTCGCACGTGACCGAGGCGTAGCCGGTCATGCTCTGGATCGGACGGCCGGGCGCGGTGTTGTTCACTGCAGGCAGGCCGCTCATGGGTTCTGGTAGATTCGCCGCATTCGCCATTCTACCTAGCGTCGGCTGACAGCCGGCGGGAGACCCCCATGACTGCAAGACCCAGCGGCCGAGTCGCCGATGCTTTGCGTGCCGTTCAAATCACCCGATCGTTCACCCGTCATGCCGAGGGCTCGGTCCTGATGACTTGCGGCGAGACGCGCGTGCTGTGTACGGCCAGCGTCGAAGAGCGGGTGCCGTCCTTCATGAAAGGGCAGGGGCGCGGCTGGGTGACGGCCGAATACGGCATGCTGCCCCGAGCCACGCATACGCGGGGTGATCGCGAGGCGGCCCGCGGCAAGCAGAGCGGGCGCACGCTGGAAATTCAGCGGCTGATCGGTCGCAGCCTGCGTGCGGTGTTTGATCTGGCCGTTTTGGGCGAACGAACCATCACGCTTGATTGCGACGTCCTGCAGGCCGATGGCGGTACGCGTTGCGCGTCGATTACCGGTGCCTTCGTGGCTGCCTGTGATGCGGTCGGACAGTTGATGGCCAAGGGTACGCTGAAGGCGTCGCCCGTACGCGAACCGATCGCAGCTGTCTCGGTGGGTATTTTTCATGGTCTGCCGGTGCTCGATCTCGACTACGCGGAAGACTCGGCCTGCGATACCGATCTGAACGTGGTCATGACCGCGTCGGGCGGCCTTGTGGAAGTGCAGGGTACCGCTGAGGGCGCGCCGTTTTCGCGTGCCGAGCTTGACCGTTTGCTAGACCTTGCTCAGGGCGGCATTACCCGACTGATCGCAGCTCAGCGTGATGCCTTGGGCTCAGGCCACACGGCTTTGACACGGGGCTGATCCGTGGCATCGCGCATCGTTCTGGCCTCGGGCAATGCGGGCAAGCTGCGTGAGTTTCAGGCGTTGGTGGCGCCCCTGGGCATTGAGTTGATCTCGCAGAAGGCGCTGGGGGTCAGTGACGCTGAAGAGCCGTTTTTCAGCTTTCTTGAAAATGCTTTGGCCAAGGCCCGGCATGCCAGTGCTGCTACAGGGCTGCCGGCGCTGGCGGATGACTCTGGCATCTGCGTACGGGCTCTGGGGGGTGCGCCTGGGGTGCATTCGGCCCGCTATGCAGCGATGGCCGGTGGCGAGCGCAGCGACGCGGCCAACAACGCACGGCTGCTGCATGAGCTTGCGCGGCAGCAGGATCGAGCCGCCTGCTATGTGTGCGTGCTGGTGCTGGTGCGCCACGTGAATGATCCGTATCCGCTTGTGGCGGATGCCCGATGGGACGGGCAGGTGATTGAGGCGCCACGCGGCGAGGGTGGCTTTGGCTATGACCCTTATTTCTGGCTGCCCGAAGAGGGTATGACCGCGGCCGAACTAGCGCCCGAGCGCAAAAACGCGCTGAGTCATCGTGGCCGTGCCATGCGGCAACTGCTTGAGCGACTGCGCGCGGAGGCGCAGCAGGGCAGATGAACTCAACGCCTCTGACAGTGGCCGTGCCGCGCAGCAGCCACACGGTCGGTGTATCGACGCCCTTGCCCTTGTCGGTATATGTGCACCTGCCGTGGTGTCTGCGCAAATGTCCTTATTGCGACTTCAACTCGCATGAGTGGCGTGGCGAATCAGGCTCGCAGCACCCGCCTGAAAACGATTATCTGGATGCCCTGCAGTGCGATCTGGAGGCTAGCGTTCCATCCGTGTGGGGTCGCACGGTGCATACCGTGTTCATTGGCGGGGGCACACCCAGTTTGTTTTCGCCGCGCAGCATCGAGCGTCTCATCGTGATGTTGCGTACCTATCTGCGTCTGTCAGCCGACGCGGAGATCACGCTGGAGGCCAATCCAGGCACCTTTGAGCGTGAGCGTTTTGAGGGCTTTGCGCAGGCGGGCGTGACGCGCCTGTCGATTGGCGTGCAGAGCTTTGACGACACCGCTCTTGCGGCAATTGGTCGCGTGCACGATGCCGATCAGGCCCTGCGAGCCGTGGAGTGTGCGGCTGGGGTGTTTAAGGCCTGGAACCTTGATCTCATGTACGCCTTGCCGCAGCAGACCCTGGCCATGCTGTCGCGCGACCTGGACTGTGCCTTGCAGTTTCAGCCCCCCCATCTGTCGTGTTATCACCTGACGCTGGAACCCCAGACCCCGTTTGCCAAGAAGCCACCGCCGCTTCCTGATGAGGATCTCGCAGCCGACATGCAGGCCCTGGTCGAAGCGCGCCTGAGCGAGGCTGGGCTTGAGCCGTATGAGGTCTCGGCGTATGCGCGGCCTGGTCACCGCTGCCGGCACAACCTTAACTATTGGCGCTTCGGAGACTATCTGGGATTGGGTGCTGGCGCGCACGGCAAGCTGTCATTTCATGACCGTATCGTGCGCGAGGTGCGGGTGCGTCACCCCGGTCAATACATGACGAAGCCCCCTGTGGCTGAGACGCGAGTGCTGTCAGCATCGGATCTAGCCTTCGAGTTCATGCTGAACGCGCTGCGACTGACAGAAGGGGTGCCGGCGTCTGATTTTGAGGCTCGTACCGGCCTGTCACTGGCCCGGATCGCCAAGCCCCTGCAGGCTGCCGTGGCGGACGGCCTTCTGGATGCTGATCCCGCGTACCTGCGCGCCACCGAACTGGGGCGGCGTTTTCTCAACGACCTGCAGGCGCGCTTTCTGGCTGATTGAGCTTTGTTTCAGCGGACCGGGCTTGCGCGCACCAATATGGTGCTAAACTGCAATGCGCTTTCGTCGCGTAGCGCGAGCGCACTGTAGTGGTGCGCAGCGCCTCGGTTTGAGGCGTCCAGACGTCCTGCGAGCGCCCTTTTCCCGGGCATGTTTTCTGCTCAAGCTCAATCGCGACCTTATCCGCGGACCGTCGCCCGGCGGCGGTCCCAGTCCTCCGCTAACCACTCGACATGGAGAGTTCTGCAATGGCAACCGCCAAAGACGTGATGAAAATGATCTCGGACAACGAGGCCAAGTTCGTGGATCTGCGCTTTACCGATACCCGCGGCAAGGAGCAGCACGTGTCGGTGCCCACCAAGATGTTCGACGAAGACAAATTCGTGTCGGGGCACGCTTTCGATGGCTCGTCGATTGCCGGCTGGAAGGGCATTGAGGCCTCCGACATGCTGCTGATGCCGGATGCGGCCACCGCGCAAATGGACCCGTTCCGCGAAGAGCCCACGCTGATGATCAGCTGTGATGTGCTTGAGCCCAGCGACAAGACTCCGTATTCGCGCGATCCGCGTTCAATCGCCAAGCGTGCCGAGGCCTACCTGAAGTCGACCGGTATCGGCGATAAGGCTTACTTTGGACCCGAGCCCGAGTTCTTCATTTTTGACTCGGTGACCTGGGCCGTCGACATGTCGGGCTGCTTCGTCAAAGTGAATTCCGAAGAAGCCTCGTGGTCGTCCGGTAAAGATTTTGATGGCGGTAACCTGGCCCATCGTCCTGCCGTTAAGGGTGGTTACTTCCCCGTGC
The DNA here is from genome assembly GCA_039800325.1 of Pseudomonadota bacterium. GTDB lineage: Bacteria > Pseudomonadota > Gammaproteobacteria > Burkholderiales > Burkholderiaceae_E > SYIM01. The sequence continues at coordinate 27,287 of JBDLQY010000165.1, forward strand.
CGCCGGTCGACTCGCTCCAGGACATGCGCTCAGAGATGTGTCTGATTCTTGAGCAGCTGGGCGTTCCGGTTGAAGTGCATCACCACGAAGTGGCCGGTGCCGGCCAGTGCGAAATCGGTACCAAGTTTTCAACGCTGGTGCAGCGCGCCGACTGGACGCAGATCCTCAAGTACGTGGTTCTGAACGTGGCACACAGCTATGGCAAGACCGCGACCTTCATGCCCAAGCCCATCGTGGGCGACAACGGGTCGGGCATGCACGTGCACCAGTCCGTTTGGAAGGGCGATCAGAACCTCTTCGACGGTCAGGGCTATGCCGGTCTGTCCGAGTTCGCGCTGTATTACATCGGCGGCATCATCAAGCACGCTCGTGCGCTGAACGCCATCACCAATCCGGGCACCAACTCGTACAAGCGCCTGGTGCCTGGCTTTGAGGCTCCGGTAAAGCTGGCCTACTCGGCGCGCAATCGCTCGGCCTCGATCCGCATCCCCTTCGTGTCCAGCGGCAAGGCCCGTCGTATTGAGGTTCGCTTCCCGGATCCCACGGCCAACCCCTATTTCGCTTTTTCGGCGATGCTGATGGCTGGCCTGGATGGCGTGCAGAACAAGATTCACCCGGGAGAGCCGGCTGACAAGAACCTGTACGACCTGCCGCCCGAAGAAGACGCGAAGATCCCCACCGTGTGCTCGTCTCTTGATCAGGCGCTTGAGGCCCTCGATAAAGATCGCGAGTTCCTGACCCGCGGTGGCGTGTTCAGCAACGAGATGATCGATGCATACATTGCACTCAAGATGGAAGAGGTCACGCGTTTCCGCATGACCACGCATCCGGTTGAGTACGACATGTACTACTCGCTCTGATCGCGAGCGTTTGTCAGACTGACCGCGCGCCTGCTCGCCGGCGCGTTGGTCTGTTCGATTCAACGGGGCGGGTTTCGCCCCGTTGTCGTTTCCGAAACCCTGTTTTGATGAGACCATGGCTGCTTCACTGATGCAGAGCGATGCCCGTTTTGCCGGGCTTGAAATGCTTGCGACTGCAGTTGTGGTGGTGGGTTCCGACGGCGTTACGCTGCATCTGAACCCGGCCGCTGAACTGCTGTTCGACATTTCGGCACGCATGACGGTGGGGCATGTGTTTGCGCGTCTGTTCAGTCAGTCTACTGAGCTTGAGCGACTACTCAGCGAGGGCTTCTCGCACGCTTTCGAACAAAAGCGCACCGAGCTGGTGCTTGAGCGCCCCGGTCGCGAGCCTGTATCTGTGTTGATCACCGCCTGCGCGGTCGAGCAACCTGCGGGTGCACTGCTATTAGAGTTTCATGAGCATGACAAGCGCGCCCGGGTCGAGCGCGATGAGCGTCTCATAGGTTCGGCCCAGGCTAATCGTGAGCTGGTTCGAAACCTGGCTCATGAGATCAAGAATCCTCTGGGTGGTATTCGTGGTGCGGCCCAGTTGCTGCAGGCCGAGTTCGATTCGGCAGATCTGCGCGAATACACCGATGTCATCATCAAAGAGGCTGATCGCCTGCAGGATCTGGTCGATCGGCTGCTTGCGCCCCATCGCAAGGCCCGCGTGGTGGCCGAGCTGAATATTCATGAAGTGTGTGAGCGTGTGCGGGCGTTGGTGCAGGCTGAGTTTGCCGATGGTGTAACGATTGTGCGCGACTACGATGCCAGCCTTCCGCCCATCATGGGCGACAAAGAACAACTGATTCAGACACTGCTGAATCTTGTACGCAACGCAGCGCAAGCCATGCGGGGTCGCGGAACCATCGAGATTCGCACGCGTATTGCGCGGCAGGTGACCATCGCCAAGCAGCGTTGGCGGCTGGCACTTGAATTGCATGTGATCGACAACGGTCCCGGCATTCCGGAAGAGATTCGAGATCGACTGTTCTTCCCGTTGGTGTCTGGTCGTGATGGCGGCACCGGTCTGGGATTGACGATCGCACAAACCTTCGTGCAGCAGCACGGTGGTTTGATCGAATGCGACAGTCGTCCGGGCCGAACCGATTTTCGTATTTTGTTGCCCTTGCGCTGAGGAATCGATCATGAGCTCTGTCTGGGTGGTGGACGACGATCAATCGATTCGTTGGGTGCTTGAGAAGGCACTCACGCGGGAAGGCTTTGACGTTCGACTTTTTTCGTCCTCGCGCGATTGCGTCAGGGCACTCGAGTCGGGGCGGCCTGCCGCGCTGGTTTCCGATATTCGAATGCCAGGCGACACGGGCATTGAGCTTCTTCAGTCGGTCAAGATCAGTCATCCTGATATGCCGGTCATCATCATGACTGCATTCTCAGACCTCGATAGCGCGGTGTCCGCCTTTCAAAGCGGCGCGTTTGAATATCTGCCCAAGCCCTTCGATTTGCCCAAAGCCGTTGAACTGATTCGACGCGCGGTTGAGCAGGGCGTCAGCGACGGTGTTGGCGTGGGCGATGTGGGTGAGCCCGGTGTGGATATGCTGGGCCAGTCACCGGCCATGCAGGAGGTGTTTCGCGCCATAGGACGCCTGTCGCAATCCAACGTCACGGTACTGATCACCGGTGAGTCGGGCACGGGTAAAGAGCTGGTTGCGCGTGCGCTGCATAAACACAGTCCGCGTCATGACCGAGTCTTTGTGGCGCTGAACACGGCGGCCATTCCCCGCGATCTGCTTGAGTCCGAGTTGTTTGGCCATGAGCGGGGCGCGTTCACGGGGGCTCAGCAGATGCGCCGCGGCCGATTTGAGCAGGCTGAGGGTGGCACGCTGTTTCTCGATGAAATTGGCGACATGCCCGCTGAGTTACAGACTCGATTGCTGCGGGTCCTGTCAGATGGGCATTTTTACCGGGTTGGCGGACATCAGCCGCTAAGGGCTAATGTGCGCGTCATTGCGGCCACACACCAGAATCTTGAAGAGCGTGTGCGGCAGGGTTTGTTTAGAGAAGATTTGTTTCATCGTCTGAATGTGATTCGTCTTCGCCTGCCCGCACTGCGCGAGCGCCCTGGTGATGTGCCTTTGCTGGTACGGCATTTCCTGCAGGCCAGCGCGCGCGAATTGGGCGGTGAGCCCAAGCGTCCCACCGAGGCGGCGCTACAGGCCATGGCTGGCTTCAGCTGGCCCGGCAATGTAAGGCAGTTGGAAAACGTGTGTCGCTGGCTGACCGTGATGGCGCCCGCGCAGGTTATCGATGTTAAAGATCTTCCGCCTGAGGTTCGTGGCGATTCGACGTCTGCGGCGATGGATGCGGCGGGGTCCGACAGGCTCAGTGTTCAGTTGAGGTCGGCGGGCTCGTCTGCACCGGCGTTGTCCGGGCAGGGCGCGGGTGCACCAGGTTCAGGGCTTCAGGGTTCAGGGCCTCAGGGTTCGGGGCCTCAGGGTTCGGGTGTCGTCGCGTCGGCCGCCACGGGCTCGGGTGCTGTCGGATCGGTTACTTCGGGATTGGGCGCGAACGGTGCGGGGCCGTCTGAGCAGGGCGCAGGCAGCAGCCCCGACAGCGCAATCAACCGTCCTGCACTGCCGTCTGAGTTATCGCCATTTTCGCCCTCTTCGCACGCGACGATGCCTGGAGCGGGCTCGGCTGCGCAGATGGTTGCATTATCGTCGGGTGCCGTGCCACGCGAGTCAGCGGCCTGGCTGTCTCTGCTTGAGCGAGAAGTATCAATCCGCCTGGCGGGTCAATCGCCGCAAGAGCGCTCCAGTGGCGAGAGCGTGCTCATGGATGAGTTCATGCGGGAATTCGAGGCGGTGCTTATCAAAACCGCGTTGCGTCACACCCGCGGTCGTCGCATTGATGCGGCGTTGCGACTGGGCATTGGTCGCAACACCATCACTCGAAAAATTCAGGACTTGCGCCTGGAGGATGACTCGGAGGTGCTCTGAGCGTGCGGTGCTGGTTTAAACGGTCAGCTCGACAATGACGGGTGCATGATCAGACGGCTGCTCACGCTTGCGCAGCTCGCGATCAATACGACAGGCGAGTACCTTGTCAGCCAGCCGGGCGTCGACCAGCGCATGGTCGATGCGTAAGCCTGCATTGCGGCGAAACGCCAGCTGTCGATAGTCCCACCAGCTGAAACTGCGCTCGGCCTGTTCTTGCAGGCGAAAGCTGTCAACCAGTCCCAAGGCCAGCAGCTGACGGAAGCGCTCGCGCTCAGGCTCTGAGCAGAGCACCTGACCTACCCAGGCGGCGGGGTCATGCACGTCGCGATCTTCCGGTGCGATGTTGTAGTCGCCCAGCAGAACCACGGGTGCCTGCCCGGGCGCCATCAGGGTGCCCGACAGCCATGCATGCAGAGCATCAATCCAGGCCAGCTTGTAGACATACTTGTCGCTGTCGACAGCTTGTCCATTGGGAAAATAGGCGCAGATCACGCGCACGCCGCCAATGTTGGCGCTGATCAGGCGGCGCTGCTCATCGGCAAACATGGGATTGCCGATAATGACATCGGTGGGTTCGCCCACCGTGCTTTTACGGGTGAGGATGGCAACGCCGTTATAAGTCGGTTGCCCCGAGAACACCGCTGCATAACCCGCCTCGGCAAGTTCGGCCGCCGGAAACTTGGCGTCAATCAGTTTCGTTTCCTGAAGGCACAGAACATCCACGGGCTGAGCAGCCAGCCAGTCGAGTACATGAGGCAAGCGAACTTTAAGGGAGTTGACGTTCCAGGTGGCCAGTTGCATTGGGAAATCGCTACCAGGTGAGGAAGCCGTGATGTTAACAGTCGGCGCTCAGCTCGAGAGGACGATGGCATTCATAGCTGCATCCGGTAATATGCCCCACAGAAGTGCAGCGGGGTTCTGACCGTACGCGTTCAGAGCCAAGCAGACTGCACCCTCGGGGAGACGCGCCTATGGCTGCAGAAGCTGGCTTCATCCGTAACGCCTGGTATGTGGTTGCCTGGGACCATGAAGTCCTGGGCGACACCGTATTGTCGCGACGTGTGCTCGATGAGCCACTCATTATCTGGCGGCGTTCAGACGGCCAGGTGGTGGTCATGAAGGACTTCTGTCCACATCGATTGGCGCCTTTATCGCTGGGACGTCGTGAAGGCGATTCGATCCGTTGCATGTATCACGGCCTGAAGTTTGGCGCCGATGGTCATTGCATCGAGGTTCCGGGTCAGGAGCGTATACCGCCCAAGGCCTGTGTGCCGACCTACACAGCGGTGCAGCGCAAACGCTGGATCTGGGCCTGGTTTGGCGATCCTGCCAAGGCCGACGCATCCCTGATTCCCGATACGTTTTCGCTGGATCATCCTGACTGGCGCATGAAGCCGGGCTACAAGTCTTTTCCGGCGAACTGGCTGCTGATCACCGATAACCTGCTTGATTTTTCGCATCTCAGTTACGTGCACGAGAAGACGCTGGGTGGCTCTACGGCCATCGCTGAAGCCAGCCACGAGGTGACTGAAAACGCCGACGGGCTGCGGGTGTTACGACGGGTACGCAACACTATTCCGGCTCCTTACCATCGCAGGGTGGGGCGCTTTGAGGGTGCGGTGAATCGCTGGTTTGATTACACGCTATCGCACACGGGCCTGTTCATGATGCATGCCGGCGTACAGTCGGCTGATAAGGCCGATGACGACCATGAGGGCGCGCTTCTGTTTCATACCTGCCAGGCGCTTACCCCTGAGTCGCCGCAGTCGACCCACTACTTTTTTGCGCAGGCCCATGCGTTCGCGCTGGATGATGCGACGGTGACCGAGTCGGTTTACCAGAGCGTGGCGAATGCCTTTGATGAAGACCTGCGCATGATCGCCGCACAGCAGCGTAATCTGGCGGCGTTTCCTGGCGAGGCCATGGTGCCCATCGGGGCGGATGGCGCGCTCACCCGTTACCGCCGGCGCGTGCTTGCTCTGCTGGATGCGCAGCAGAACGCGCAGGCCTCGTCCTGATCAACCCCCAAAGGAGACACATCGATGAAACAACGCTCAAGCATCCTGCGCAAGCGGGTTATCGGTCTTGCCCTGGCTGGCGCGCTGACAGCGCCCGTGGCGGCGCTTGCGGAGATCACCGTGGGCGTGTCGCTTGCCCTCACGGGCCCGGGCTCTGCGCTGGGTATCCCGGTTAAAAACGGCTTTGATCTCTGGCCCACCGAGATTGGCGGCGAAAAGGTCAAGCTGATCATCCTCGACGACGCAGGTGATCCTTCGCAGGCCACGCGCAATGCGCGAAAGTTCGCCACCGAAGAAAAAGTGGACGTCATGCTGGGCTCGACACAGACCCCAGGCGCGATGGCGGTGATGACCGTGGCGAATGAAACGCAGACGCTGCACATGGCTTTTGCGCCCATTCCCTGGACAGCCGAGAAGGGCGCTTATTCGTTCGTGGTGCCGCAGTCGGTGGCCCTGATGGCAGGCTCGGTCATCAAACACATCAAGGCCAGCAATTTCAAGACGCTGGGCATCATCGGTTTTTCCGATCCCTGGGGCGAGCAGTGGTATGACGCGCTCAGCAAGGGGCTTGAAGGATCGGGCGTGCGCATTGTGGCCAACGAGAAGTACGGTAGGGCCGACACCAGTGTTACCGGGCAGGTGCTCAAGCTGGTGGCGGCCAATCCGGATGCCGTTTTGATTGCGGGTTCTGGCACGGGCGCAGCGCTGCCGCAAACAGCCTTGGCCGAGCGTAATTACAAGGGCCAGATTTATCAGACGCACGGTGCCGGCTCGGGCGACTTTTTACGCATCGCCGGCAAGGCCGCCGAGAAGGCCATCCTGCCCATTGGCCCCGTGCTGGTTCCGGCCCAGCTGCCTGACAATCATCCGTCTAAAGCGACAGTGCAGAAGTTTGTCGCGGCCTATCAGGGTAAGTTCGGTGACAAGTCGCCGGTAGTGTTCGGCGCACATAGCTATGACGCAGCGCAACTGCTTGAGCGCATTGTTCCCATCGCCAAGAAAACCGCCAAGCCCGGCACGCCTGAGTTCCGCAAGGCGCTGCGCGAGGCCCTCGAAAGCCAGACCGAGATCGCTGCGGTCAATGGTGTCTACAACTTCAAGCCCACCGATCACTACGGTTTGGATGAGCGCGGCGCAGTTCTGGTGCAGGTCAGCAATGGCAACTGGCAAGTGCTGAAGTAAGCGCAGCGTGGACGGGCAGATCGCGCTGCTGTTGCTGCAGGACGGCCTCACCAACGGGGCCGTCTATGCGCTTCTTGGGATCGCGACCGTGCTCGTGTTTGCCGTCACGCGCGTTATTTTTGTGCCGCAGGGTGAGTTTGTTGCCTTTGGCGCGCTCACCCTGGCCAGTCTGCAGGCGGGCGAAGTCCCTGGCGCTGTCTGGCTGCTGATCATCGCCGCCCTGGCGGTTGCCCTCATTGAGGCCCGTGCGCTGCTTGCTCAAGGCCTGGCCCCTGCGCTGCCGGGCCGACTGCTTCGTGTTCTGGGTGGTCCGCTGATTCTGGCGCTGCTTGCCGCGTGGCTGGCCCCGCTCAAGTTAGCGCTGCCCTTTCAAATTCTGATTACCCTTGCGCTGATCACGCCGCTTGGGCCTCTGCTTTACCGGGCGGTGTATCAGCCCATTGCCGATGCCTCTGTGTTGGTGCTGTTGATCGCATCGGTGGCTGTGCATTTTGTGCTGACGGGGCTTGCGCTGGTGCTCTTTGGGCCCGAGGGTTATCGCACGCCGGCGTTTTCCGAGGGCTCGTTGAGTGTGGGTCCGCTGACCCTGAGTGCACAAAGCCTCTGGATTTATGGCGTCACGCTGGTTCTGATCGCTGTGATGGCGGGCTTTTTCGGATACACCCTCATCGGTAAGGCGCTACGCGCAACAGCCTTTAATCGCACCGGCGCGCGCCTGATCGGTTTTTCGCCGGCCACGGCGGGCAGCACCACTTTCACCATGGCTGCATTCATAGGCACCTTGTCGGGTGTGCTGATTGGTCCTGTGGTCACCATCTACTATGACAGCGGTTTTCTCATCGGCCTTAAGGGTTTCGTGGCCGCAATCGTCGGTGGGCTGGTCAGCTATCCCATCACCGCGCTTGGGGCGATTCTGGTCGGCATGCTGGAGGCTTTCGCGTCGTTCTGGGCCAGTGGCTTCAAAGAGGTGATTGTCTTTACGCTCATCATTCCGGTGCTGATCTGGTTGTCGCTGACGACCGCGCATCATGAGGAAGAAGAGGCGTGAGCGCGTCGCGCAGTTTAGGCGCGCGCGGCGCCTGGGGCCTGCTGCTGCTTGCGCTTTTGGTGGCGCCGCTGGGGCTGCCGCAGTTTTATGTGACACTGCTTAACTATGTGGGGCTTTATAGCCTGGTGGCGCTGGGCCTGGTGCTGCTGACCGGTGTGGCGGGTCAGACCTCGTTTGGACAGGCAGCCTTCGTCGGTGTCGGTGCCTACGTCACTGCAGTGCTGACCACCGCCTATGGCCTATCGCCCTGGCTCAGCCTACCTCTGGCCCTGTTGTGTGCGGGCGCGATTGCCGGATTTATCGGTCTGATCACCCTGCGCATGAGCGGGCACTACCTGCCTCTGGGCACGATCGCCTGGGGAATCAGTCTTTACTACCTGTTTGGCAACATCCCCGCGCTGGGCGGTTTCGGCGGCATAGCCGACATTCCCAGCCTGAGCTTGGCTGGCTTCAATCTGCTTGATCTGGGGCGTTTTTACTACTTGATCTGGGTTGTTGTCCTGCTGGCGCTTTGGGCGACCGCTAACCTGCTTGATTCGCGCCAGGGTCGTGCCATTCGAGCGCTCAAGGGGCGGGCGGCTATGGCTGAATCTTTCGGCGTTGCACCGGCCGCGCTTCGTATCAAGGTGTTTGTCTACGCCGCTTTGTTGGCCTGCCTGTCGGGTTGGTTGTTTGCCCACATGCAGCGTTTCGTGAATCCCACGCCGTTTTCGATCAACATGGGCATTGAGTACCTGTTTATGGCCGTGATCGGTGGTGCGGCCAGCGTCTGGGGTGCGGTACTGGGTGCGCTCGCCATCACGGTGCTCAAAGAGTTGCTTCAGGCCACGTTGCCGGGCCTGTTGGGGCAGGCCGGCCCCCTCGAGATCATGGTGTTTGGCGTGATGGTGGTGCTGTTGCTGCAACGGGCACGCGATGGTGTGCTGCCCTGGCTCATGCGATGGTTCCCATCGTCACCACCCCGCACGATAGCCACCGGTCAATCGGGGCTGCCCAGCCGCGACCGCGTGCTGTCCTCAGAGCCCGTTCTCCGCGTTGAAGCCGTCACCAAGCGTTTTGGCGGGCTGGTCGCCGTCAATCAGGTCAGCTTTGAGATGCAGCGTGGCGAAATTCTGGGCCTGATCGGGCCCAATGGGGCGGGCAAGAGCACGCTGTTTAACCTGATCAGTGCATGCGCACCGGTCTCGTCGGGGCAGGTCTTTTTTAACGGACGTTGTATTTCAGGGCTGTCGGCTGACCAGGTTGCCCAGCTGGGTATCGCACGAACTTTTCAGCACGTAAAGCTGCTGTCAGCGATGAGCGTTCTCGACAATGTGGCTATCGGCGCTCATCTGCGCGGACGCAGCGGATTCGCTGCAACAGCGCTGCGTTTCGATCGCGCCGAAGAGAGTGCCTTACGCCAGGAGGCTGCTCGACAAATCGAGCGCGTAGGGCTTCAGGAGGCCATGCATGAGCCCGCGGGTAGTCTTGCGCTTGGACGGCAGCGGGTTGTCGAGATTGCGCGCGCGCTGGCAGCCGATCCGGTGTTGCTGATGCTGGATGAGCCCGCTGCCGGCTTGCGCCACAAAGAGAAGCAGGAATTAGCTGCGCTTCTGCGCGCCTTGCGCGATCAGGGCGTCAGCATTTTGCTGGTCGAGCACGATATGGACTTCGTCATGGGCCTCACCGATCGTCTGGTGGTGTTGCAGTTTGGCGAGAAGCTTGCCGAGGGAAGACCTGCAGAGGTTCAGGGTAACAGGGCAGTTCGGGAGGCCTATCTTGGCGGCGTCTGAGGCTTCGTTGCTGCTTGAGGTCCACGACGTGTCGGTCGCCTACGGCAAGGTCGAGGCCGTGCACAAGGTTTCTCTGAGCGTGGCCTTGGGCGGCATCGTCACGCTGGTGGGTCCCAACGGTGCGGGCAAGACCACCCTGATGGGCGCCATCATGGGCCTGCTGCCGTGTTCAGGGCGGGTGGTGTTTGATGGTCTTGATCTGGTCAAGGTCAGCGTCGAAGAGCGCGTTGCCAACGGGCTCTGTCTGGTGCCCGAGAAACGAGAACTCTTTGCCGAGATGTCGGTCCAAGACAACCTCGAGCTGGGCGCCTTAACCCGTTGGCGTCGCGGCGAGCGCGGTCTGGATGCAAGCCTTGAGGATGTGTTTGCTCTGTTTCCGCGGCTGAAGGAGCGTCGGCGACAACTGGCCGGAACGCTTTCAGGCGGCGAGCGACAGATGTTGGCGCTGGGGCGTGCGCTGATGGCGCGGCCCCGGCTGCTGCTTCTCGATGAGCCCAGTTTGGGACTGGCCCCACTCATCGTCCGGGAAATCTTTCGTATCATTACCGATCTTCGCGCGCGCAAGGTGGGCGTGCTGCTGGTTGAGCAAAACGCGCACGCAGCCTTGCAGGTCTCCGATTACGGATACGTTCTCGAAAGTGGCGAGATTGCGCTTCAAGGGTCTTCTTCTCAGTTGATTGCCGATGAGCAGGTGGTTGCAAGTTATCTGGGGCTCAAGGCGGCTGATGCCACTTAAGCCTGCGCGTGTGATGCCGCATTGGCCTGCGTGTCGGGCTGTGCCGGCTGCGCTGATCGCAGGCCTCTTGCTGACGGGTTGTGGTGGTGATGCCGCCCCCGAGCCATCACCGCCTGCCGTTCTGCTGGCATCCGTGGGCGGCCTGCAGGGGCAACAGCTGGCCATTGGCGATAGCACCAGTCTGAACGGGTCGCAGCCTCTGATGGGTGTGCAGGCTACCTCGGGTGCTTTGACGGCTGCGTGTTCGGGTACGACCTTGGTCGCTACCCGCGACGGCGTGCGCTGGCAGCCCATTGCGTTAACCGATGCGCGTCTGCCCCAGCCCTGCGTGAATCAAATGCAGGATGTTGGCGATTTTCTGGTCATCAAGACGATAGGCTTGCTCAATGCGACCTTGCAGTCGTGCGACCTGGCCCTGATTCGAAAACGCGATGGGCAGACCAGCTGCATCATTGCGCCCCTGCCCGAGCGGCAGCGCAGTGGCGAGCCTGTCTTCGGCCTGGGTCTTGATCTGGGCGAATCCAATCGTTCGGCCAAGCTGAGCGCAAACGGTCGCTTTCTCATGCTGCCCTTCAGTACACAGGCGAATCCCGCATTCGCCTATGCTGGTTTCGTGCGGATTGATTTAATGGGTGCGCGTCCTTCAGTCGATCTGGCCTATCTTGAGTCAGGTGAATTCGACGCAAGCGCAGGTTCGATCAATGGGCATCAGCTCACCTGGGGCGCTTTTCGCGTGTTCGACAACGGCGATCTTGTCTTCACCGAGTTCACCCGCTCGTCCGCAAGTCCCGATGCCGGGACGGTACGTCAGTTTTATGCGGTCAATACGCCCGGACTCAACGTCCCCGCGGCCGTTGAAAAGTATCTGATCAGTGTCAGCGACGAACAGTACCGCGTCGATGTGCTGAATTCGCCACTGGGTCGCTGGGTCAAAGCGCAGCATCCTGGGCTGACTGCGCTTTATGCAGATACGGACGTCTTGTCAGGCCCGCCCTCGGACGGCTTGGCTGGGTTTTATTCGCTGATTTCGGGTGAAGGTTTCTCGGCTGATGCCTGTGGCAACGGTCCGCGTCATCTGATTCGGGTTCGCCCCGACCGAGCGTCTGGCAGTCTGGTCTTTGAGATGCTGGGTAGCACGTCGCTTGGGGGCACCGATGGAAGTCGGCCCGACGGGCGACCCGTGCGGGTTGCAAGCGACGCCGCCTCGCTGTACGGCCTGCGCTGGGATCTTACCCACGCGGGTACGGGCAAGGCTGATGTTCGATTCATGCGCCGTTCATTGACCGCAGGGGCCTGCGACGAGACCGAGCTCACTGTTTTGAGCCTTGCGGTCGATGCCACCGTACAGGCACAAGGTCTGGCGCTGAATGGCTTTATGAACGAGACGCGCGACACCGTGTTTTTGCGTACCTTCGACGAAGCCGCAGGTTCTGCACGGCGTGACAAAAGCTGTCAGACCGGACCGAACTGCAGCATCAGCAGCACGTCGTTATTGTTGGCCTATGACAAGGCCAGCCGCACGGTGAGCAATGTACCCCTGGGTCTCTTAGCCTCTGGGCGTTATCGGCTTGACGCAGCCCATGCGATGCGTATTGGCGATGAGTTGTCTTTCAGTTTGAGCACCGCCGACGGCGAGTCCCGCGCTACGGCTGTGCTGAGTTCCAAAGGCTTGAAATCACTGATCGAGCTTCCCCGCGGTGTGCGGCCTGCCTCCCGCCTGGTGAGTGGCGGTTGACGGACGCTAGGCTGCGCTCGCCTCAACCATGCCGTGATGACGCAGCAGAGCCTCGGGGCTAGGGGCCCGTCCACGGAAAGCTTTGAACGAGTCGATGGCGGGTCGGCTTCCGCCCACCGATAAAATCTCTTTCAGAAAACGTTGTCCGACCGTGAGCACCTCGTTGGGTTTGTCGGCGACTTCTTCAAAGGCGGCGTAGCAGTCAGCGGACAGAACCTCAGCCCATTTGTAGCTGTAGTAGCCCGCCGCATAGCCGCCTGCGAAGATATGCGAGAAGCTGTTTTGAAAGCGATTAAAGGGCGGAACCGGGACTACGGCGACTTCATGCCTGACTTCATCGAGCACAGCTCGAACTGAGCAAGGCTGATCAAGCTGGTACTCGGCATGCAGTCGCATATCGAACAGCGCGAACTCAATTTGTCGCAGCGTCTGCAGGCCCGCCTGAAAATTACGCGCTGCCAGCATTCGGTCAAACAAGTCCTTGGGCAGTGGCTGAGCGGTGTCAACATGTGCACTCATGTCGCGCACAACAGGCCATTCCCAGCAGAAGTTCTCCATAAACTGACTGGGCAACTCAACCGCATCCCATTCGACGCCGTTGATTCCCGAGACACCCAATTCATCGATGCGCGTGAGCAAATGATGCAGACCGTGGCCGAACTCGTGAAACAGTGTGATGACTTCATCGTGGGTCAGCAACCCAGGCCGATCACCAACCGGCGGCTGAAAATTGCAATTGAGGTAAGCCACGGGTGTTTGAAGTTGCGTATCGCGTCGCTTGCGTCCGCGCGCATCGTCCATCCAGGCGCCGCCCCGTTTGCTGGCGCGCGCATAAAGATCGACAAAAAACTGGCCGATCAGCTGGCCGTCGCGCTCGACGCGCCAGAAGCTTACGTCCGGATGCCATATCTGGGTCTGATCGGGCACGATGCGAATATTGAACAGCCGCTCAACCAGGGCAAACATGCCCGACATGACCCGAGGCGCCTGAAAGTACTGCTTAACCTCCTGGTCTGAAAACGCGTAACGCGCCTCTTTGAGGCGTTCGCTGGCGAAGGGAATGTCCCAGGCCTGAAGCTCGCTTAGACCCAGTTCAGTCCGCGCGTAATCACGAACCGCCTGCAGGTCTTTCAACGCAAAGGGGCGAGCGCGAGCGGCCAGGTCGCGCAAAAAAGCAATGACCTCTTGCGGAGTGTCGGCCATCTTGGGTTCAAGCGACAGGGCTGCAAAGTCGCTGTACCCAAGCAGGCGAGCCTCTTCGGCACGCAAGGAAAGCATTTCAGCGATGAGCTCGGTGTTGTCGAGCTCAGTGTTACCGAGTTCAGAGGCGCGCGTGACATAAGCGCGGTAAAGCGTTTCTCGCAGGGATCGGTCTTGCGCGTATTGCATGACCGGCAAATAAGAGGGCATACGAAGGGTGAACATCCAGCCTGACTTACCAGCCGCCTGCGCCTCGTTTCGGGCTGCGGCACATACGTCGGCTGGCAGGCCCGCCAGGCGGGCCTCATCGTCGACGATCAGTGAATAGGCATTGGTTGCATCGAGCACGTTCTCGGAAAACTTCTGCGCCAGCGCTGCCTGGCGCTCTTGAATATCGGCGAAGCGCTCGCGTTGCGGCGAAACCAGTTCGGCTCCACCCAGTCGAAAGTCGCGCAGAGCATGGTCGATGACGCGCCGTCGTACCTCCGTCAGTGACGACCACTCGGGGCTGTCGCGCAGGGCTTTGTACTTCGCGTAAAGGGCGGCGTGCTGGCCCAACTCAGTCCAGAACTGGGTCACGGCCGGCAGCATGGCGTTGTAGGCCTCGCGCAGGGGCGCTGCGTCGGCGACCGCGTTCAGGTGTCCCACCATGCCCCAGGCGCGACCCAGGCGCTCGGTGGCCGCTTCAAGCGGCTGCACAAAGCCATCCCAGGTATTGGGGATACCGGGTTGCGTGACCTGATCAAGCACGCGGCGTGCCTCATCGAGCAGATGCTGGATGCCGGGGGCGATCTGCTCGGGCGTGAAGTCTTGAAACCGAGGCAGATCGGAAAAATCGAGCAGGGGTAAGTCAGCGACGTTCATGGATGGCCTGTTCTGCGGCGGTCAGAGTGTTGACTAAAAGCATGGCGCGAGTCATGGGGCCAACGCCCCCTGGCACGGGTGTGATGTGGCTGGCGACTTCGGCGACTGCGTCGGTATCGACATCACCACAGAGTTTGCCATCGGCATCGCGATTCATGCCTACATCGATGACGACGGCACCCGGCTTGACCATATCGGCTGTGATCATCCGAGCGCGGCCTATGGCGGCCACCAGAATATCGGCACGGCGGGTGTGCGCTGCAAGATCGCGAGTTCGACTGTGGCATACCGTCACGGTTGCATCGGCCTGCAGCAACAGCATTGCCTGTGGCTTACCGACGATATTGCTGCGACCCAGCACCACGGCTTCGGCCCCCGCTGTCCGAATACCGGCGGATTCAAGCAGCTTCATCACACCGTAGGGGGTACAGGGGACGAAACCGGTCTGGCCTGTCATCAGGGCGCCAGCGCTGGCCACATGAAAACCATCGACATCCTTGGCGGGCGAAATGGCTTCAATCACGCGACGTGTGTCAATCTGAGGCGGCAGTGGCAGTTGCACCAGAATGCCGTGCACGCTGGGGTCCTTGTTGAGTTCATGAATGCGCGCCAGCAGGCTCGCCTCTGAAGTGCTGGCCGGCATGCGTTGCAGAAGCGAGCGGATGCCCGACTCTTCGCAGTCTTTGACCTTGTTGCGAACGTAAACGGCCGAGGCCGGATCATCACCGACGAGAAGGACAGCAAGTCCGGGTGGGTGGCCCTCAGAGGCCAAGGTTCGGGCACGTTTTGCAATATCGGCACGAATGGTTTGGGCCAGCGCGGCGCCATCGAGTGTGTGAGCTTTCATGTTCAAAACTGTAGCACGCGTACGAGACCTAACTTGCGTGAGTACAAAGGCGCTGATATAGTCTTGGGCTTCGCTTGGGGGTATAGCTCAGCTGGGAGAGCGCTTGCATGGCATGCAAGAGGTCAGCGGTTCGATCCCGCTTACCTCCACCAAGCTTGTAGCACCGGTCCCGTTCGTCTAGAGGCCTAGGACACGACCCTTTCACGGTTG
>JBDLQY010000166.1:0-7435 GCA_039800325.1 Pseudomonadota bacterium
AGGCGGTTCGTCCGACACCGACCGCCCGCATGCCCGCAACCGAGGCGATGTTGATGATGCGCCCCCACCCCTGTGAGACCATCATGCGCGCAGCCTGCTGGGAGCACAGCAAAGCCCCGCTCACGTTCACGTCGAGGGTTTTTTTCCAGTGATCGAGGGGATAGTCCAGAAACGGATAGGTCTTCGCGATGCCCGCGCAGTTGACCAGAACGTCACACCGGTCTCGGCTCTGCTGCAGTTCAGCAAAGCCCCGGGACACGGACTGGGATGAGCTCACATCCATCACGACTGCACTGACTTCCGCGCCCACTTTCGCTAGCTCGGCCGTCGCACGCTGGCAGGCTTGCTCGTCAATGTCGGCAATAACCAGAATCATTCCATCGCGCGCAAACCGCTGCGCAATGGCGGCCCCCAACCCGGAGGCGCCTCCAGTGATCAAGGCCACACGACTCTTAGAACTGGCATTCTGCATGGTGTCTGTTCCTTTCAAAACAAATGCGCGCTGGACGTGCCAGGATATTCGGTCACCTCGCCTCGCTGCGCGAGGCTCCTCGACCCCGGCCGGGCTTTGCATGCCCGGCCTTTCTCATCCCCACGCACAGGCCGCAGGGCCTGTGCTCTCTCTCCGCCAAAACAAAACGACCCGCGTAAGCGGGTCTGTTTTGGCGGAGAGAGGGGGATTCGAACCCCCGAAGGGCTGTTAACCCTTACACGCTTTCCAGGCGTGCGACTTAAACCACTCATCCATCTCTCCGGACCTCCGCATTCTATCAAACGAAAGGGCTGCGCTCCTTTCGAAGCACAGCCCCCATTGTCGCGCTATCAGAAGATGACGCGATCAGACCCGCTGACTTCAGGCGGCCTTGAGGTTGGGATAACGAACGTCCTCAACCATATCCTGGGTAGCCTTGTCAGGCGCTGGCGTAACCAGCGAAACAAGGATGATCACCAGGAAGCCCACGGGCACACCGAACAGTCCCGCTGAAATCGGCGCAATATCCCACCACAAGTTGGTCACCGGCGTGGAGCGCGGAATGCTGAAGAACACTTCGCGCAGCCACGGATGCGTGGTGATCATGTAGTAGAACGTAACACCGAAGCCAGCGACCATGCCCAGCGAGGCCGCGATACCAGTCGCGCGCTTCCAGAAGATGCCCATGACCAGTGCCGGGAAGAAACCAGCCGCCGCGAACGAGAAGGCCGCTGACACCAGGAACAGGATGTCGGCAGGCTTCTGCGCTGCGACCAGGGCGGCCAGAATGGCAACCACCAGCAACAGGATCTTAGAGATCATGACTCGACGTGCCGTCGGCGCATTGGGGTCGATCATCTTGTAATAGAGATCGTGCGACAGCGCGTTGGCAATCGTCAGCAGCAGACCGTCAGCCGTTGACAGCGCCGCAGCCAGGCCACCTGCAGCCACCAGCCCGGAGATCACATAGGGCAAGCCCGCGATCTCAGGCGTCGCCAGCACCACGATATCGCCACCAATGGCGATCTCAGCACGCTGCACAATGCCATCACCGTTGATGTCCGCTATCGACAACAAACTGGGATCGACCTTAGTCCAAGCCTGTACCCATGCGGGCAGCTGCGCGAACGCTGTGCCGACAAGATCGTTGTAGACCACGTACTTCACCAACACCGCCAAGGCGGGCGCCGTGAAATACAGCAGGAAGATGAAGAACAACGACCAGGTCACCGAACTGCGCGCTTCTTTAACCGAGGGCGTGGTGTAGTAGCGCATCAGGATGTGCGGCAACGCAGCCGTACCCACCATCAGGCAGAACACCAGAGCCAGGAAGTTTCGGCGGGAGACATCGCGGGCCTTGTCGTCCTTGCCCGGAAAGGCCTCAGCGTGGCGCGATAGTGGCGCTCCACGTGCGCCCTGCGCCGCCTCACGCGTCCACTGCGCTTTAGCGGCGTTTACGTCAGCCGGATACTTGGCCAGCGCCTCTTCAGCCTTTTTAGTCGCGTCTGCGTTGCCACCGGCCTTAGCATCAGCCACAGCCTTCTGCAGAGCGGCCTTGCGCTCGGCATAGACCTTATCTGGTTCTTTGAGCGCCGCACGTGCCTCTTCAGCCCGCTTGGTGAAAATGCCGCGAACCTCGTTTTCCTTGGCGTCGGCTATCAGCTTTTCTTCAAGCTGGGTGACCTTCTGCAGCTGCTGCCCGTACACGAGCTGGGGGATCGGGAAACCCGTCTGTTTCACGGACAGCCACACCACCGGAATCAGGTAGGCAATGATCAGGATGATGTACTGAGCAACCTGCGTCCATGTGACGGCTTTCATGCCACCCAGGAACGAGCAGACCAGAATGCCGGCCAGGCCCAGGAAAATACCGATTTCGAACTGCACGCCAGTCAGACGGGTGGTGATCAGACCCACACCGTAAATCTGCGCGACCACATACGTGAACGAACAGATAATGGCAATCACGATACCGATGAACCGGGGCACGTGGCCGCCAAAGCGGGCACCCAGAAAGTCAGGGATGGTGAACTGACCAAACTTGCGCAGGTAGGGCGCCAGAAACAGCGCAACCAGTACATAGCCACCCGTCCAGCCCATGATGAAGGCCAGACCACCGTAACCCGTCAAGTAAAGCGTACCCGCCATGCCGATAAAGGACGCAGCGGACATCCAGTCGGCACCCGTTGCCATGCCGTTGAACACAGCAGGAACGCGTCGACCAGCCACGTAATACTCAGAGGCATCACTGGTGCGACTCATCACGCCGATACCCGCGTAGAGCAGCACCGTGGCGGCCAAAAACACATAGCCGATCGTGGTTCGGGTCATCCCCATCTGTTCAAGGATGGCCAAAACAATGACGAAGGCAGCAAAGCCGCCAGTATAAAAACCGTAAACCTTCTTCAGCTGCGCCTTGAAGGCCGCTTGCGATTGTGCTGCGCTACTCATGCTTCGTCTCCTTCGTCGACGCCGTATTCCTGGTCGAGCCGATTCATGTAGCGCGCGTAGTACCAGATGATCCAGACGTAAACCACCAGTGAACCCTGCGCGGCCACCCAAAACGAAAACGGCCAACCAAAGAAATTAAATGTGATGTCACGGGCGAAGAACCCGATGACATAGGTCACGAAAAACCAGATCGCCAGCAAAACCGCCGTGATCTTCAGGTTTCGCGACCAATACTCCTGTCGTCTTGCTACCTGATCCATGGAACCTCCTCGTTAAATATCAGAAACCCAACTACTCAAACTCGGACGATGGCTTACGCTCAAGGTGGTGGCAGTCCGGCATCCACGCCGGTTTCCCGCTGCAGTTGCCGCGCAACCTTGGGTTCAAAGCCAAATAGCTGACGTATCGTGCGCTGAACCTGCTCGACCTGTCCCAGACGGTGATAGACGTGAGCGAGCTGGTAAAAGCCGTACGGTGAAAGCGGCTGCAGCACGGTGTTTTTTTTGAAAGCGGCCACGGAGTCTTCAAGCCGCCCAAGCTTAACCAGCGATAGCCCTCGACCGTAGTGCGCTCGATCGTGTTTCTCATCGAGGCTTAAGACACGCTCGAAGCACGCGAGTGCCTCTGAATGATGGTCCTGCTCCTGCAGCATGAACCCCAGGTTGAACCAGCTGTTGGCTGAGTCCGCATTCAGTTCAAGTGCCCGACGCAGCAAGGCGATGGCGTCTTCTCGCTGTCCGCGCTGCGCCAGTAAATGGGCCACGGTGCCCATCACGGCGGCGTCAGACGGGCGTACTGCAAGAATGCGCTGCCAATATTCGAGCGCCATGGCGTCACGCTTTAGCAGCGTCGACCAGGTGGCCAGCTGCCGCCAGAACCAGACGTTGAGCGTGACGGAAAACGACTGACCAGATGTCATGAGCGCCTCATGAGCCATAACCCGCCTCAAAAAGCAGTTGAACCTGCGCGAACTTCAATCCCACCCATATCCAAAGCAGCAAAAAGAGCGCGAGGGCCGGAACATGCTGATCAAGGACAAAACGGGGCGCAATCCAGCGGCCCACCCGAACCACCGGTGAGCTTAGGAATCGGAACATACGGTAGACGGGGTTGCCCTCATGCCGTCCGAAACTCAGCAAAAACACCAAGCCCTGGCCAACGAGCAGCAGAATTGCAAACTCGACCAGTCCTTTGAAAACCGTCACCAACGCGAGCAATACATCCTCCTAGCGAATTCCGGCCGCATGTTGGCGAACTCGGTCGGCAACCATCGGGTTTGCCGCATGACTAAAGGCACTGGGGGCTGACGCTGCGTGGCGTTCCAGCCCGGTTAGTTGGTCTGCTTGAGCTGCTCCAGAATGGCGGGATTTTCAAGCGTCGAGGTGTCCTGCTTGATGTCCTCACCCTTGGCGATAGACCGCAACAGGCGTCGCATGATCTTGCCAGACCGTGTCTTGGGCAGGTTGTCTCCGAACCGAATATCCTTGGGTTTCGCGATCGGACCAATCTCTTTACCGACCCAGGCGCGCAATTCATCGGCAAGCTTTTTAGCCTCAGCCCCAGACGGACGAGCCTGCTTGAGTACGACGAAAGCGACGATCGCCTCGCCGGTAAGATCGTCTGGGCGTCCCACGACCGCAGCCTCGGCCACCAGCGGGTTCGCAACCAGGGCGGACTCAATCTCCATCGTGCCCATGCGATGGCCCGATACGTTCAGTACGTCGTCAATTCGCCCGGTGATGGTGAAGTAGCCAGTCTCGCGATGACGCACGGCACCGTCACCCGCGAGGTAGCAGCCCTTGAGCTCGTCAGGGAAGTAACTTTTCTTGAAGCGCTCGGGATCGCCCCAGATGGTGCGAATCATCGAGGGCCAGGGCTTCTTGATGACCAAAAGGCCACCCGTTCCATCGGGAATATCGTGAGCCGTTTCATCAACAATGGCCGCCGCGATGCCCGGCAGTGGCAGGGTGCACGATCCGGGCACCAGTGGGGTTGCGCCCGGCAGAGGCGTGATCATGTGGCCACCGGTCTCGGTCTGCCAGAACGTATCGACAATGGGGCAGCGCTCACTGCCCACATTGCGGTAGTACCACATCCAGGCCTCAGGATTGATGGGCTCACCGACCGAACCCAACAGCCGCAGCGACGATAGATCATAGCGGCGTGGATGCGTGTTCTGATCGCCCTCACATGCCTTAATGAGCGAGCGAATGGCCGTCGGCGCCGTGTAGAAAATAGTGGCCTTGTGTCGGGCAATCATGTCCCAGAACCGACCCGCATTGGGGAACGTGGGTACGCCCTCGAACACGATCTCAGTCGCCCCGCAGGCGAGCGGGCCATAAACGATGTAGGTATGCCCGGTAACCCAACCGATATCCGCAGTACACCAGAAGATGTCTTCGGGCTTAATATCGAACGTCCACTTCATGGTGAGCAGCGCATGCAGAATGTATCCGCCTGACGAATGCTGCACACCCTTGGGCTTACCGGTAGAGCCCGAGGTATACAAAATAAATAGCGGATGCTCAGCCCCAACCCACTCGGGCTCGCACGTATCAGCCTGACCAGCCACCACAGAGGACCAGGTAAGGTCGCGGCCAGCCTGCATACTGACCGGCGCGCCGGTACGCTGATAAACCACGACCTTGCGGACCGACTCGCAGCCGCCCAGCGTGAAAGCTTCGTCAACAGCTGGCTTTAGCGGTATCCGCTTACCCCCTCGAACCTGCTCGTCGGCACAGATAACCCAACTGGCCCCGGCATCCTGAATGCGCTCTTGCAGACTTTTCGCAGAAAACCCACCGAAGACGACCGAATGTATGACGCCCAGCCGAGCGCAGGCCTGCATTGCAACAATGCCCTCAACCGACATCGGCATGTAAATGATTGCGCGGTCGCCTTTGCGTGCCCCGAGCGCCTTCAAGCCGTTGGCGAAACGACAGACCTGGTGGTACAGATCCCGGTAGGTAACCTGCGTGACCGAACCATCGTCAGCCTCAAATAGGATCGCCGCTTTATTTTCGACGGGCGTGCCCAGGTGCCGGTCAAGACAGTTATAGGAAACATTCAGCTCGCCGTCCTCAAACCACTTAAAAAAGGGCGCCTGACTGGCGTCCAGCGAGCGGCTGAAGGGCTTTTTCCAGAGGACATGCTCGCGAGCCAGGCGAGCCCAAAAGCCCGCATGATCGGCTTCAGCCTGCTCACACAGAGCGCGATATTGATCCATACCAGAGATTGCAGCGCGGCGCGCAAAAGACTCCGGTGGCGGGAAAATGCGGTTTTCCTGAAGGACCGACTCAATATGTACGGACACGGTCTCGTCTCCCGGACTTTTTGTTATCGGTCGAGAAATTAAGCGCCGCCCCTTACTCAATCCTTACAAAACAAGGCTTTTCCTGAATTAAGATAAAGGGTTTTCCTGATAACAGACAACCTCCATGAACCCTGAAAAACCTGGTTTTTTTGCCCGACTGATCTTTGCGAGTCGCTGGCTTCAGCTGCCGCTTTACCTCGGGCTAATCGTCACGCAGGTGGTCTATGTGGTGCTTTTCGTCGAAGAGCTGATTCATCTTATCGAGCTTCTATGGAACCCGCAGGCACTTGATCTGTCGATTGAGCGTCTCGGACTTACCGAGCGTAACAAAGAAACGGTGATCATGATCATCGTGCTGTCGCTGATCGACGTGGTGATGATCTCAAACCTGCTGATTATGGTGATCGTCGGCGGCTACGAAACCTTTGTCTCCCGCATGCGACTTGAAAGCCACCCTGATCAACCTGAATGGCTATCGCATGTCAATGCCAATGTGCTCAAGGTCAAGCTGGCCACGGCTATCATCGGCATTTCGTCAATCCACCTGCTCAAGACCTTTATCGCTGCTGGCACCCTGCCCGAGAAGACCATGCTGTGGCAGACCATCATTCACGGCGTGTTTCTCATTTCGGCTGTCGCGATTGCCTACATTGACCGCCTGATGCAACCCCCGAAGAGCAACGGCCACTGATTTCAAAGGGTGCCCACATGACAACCACCATCCACTACGACGATCTTGTTCGATCAGTCGCGGCCGCGCTGCAGTTCATCAGCTACTACCATCCGGCCGACTACATCCGTCACCTCGCCCGCGCCTATGAACGCGAGCAGTCGCCGGCCGCACGCGACGCGATCGAGCAAATCCTCACCAATTCGCGCATGTGCGCCGAGGGGCACCGGCCGATCTGCCAGGACACTGGCATCGTCAATGTGTTTCTCAAAGTCGGCATGGATGTGCGCTGGCAGGGCTTTCCGGGGTCCTTACTCGACGCAGTGAATGACGGCGTTCGTAGCGGCTACCTAGACCCTGACAACACCCTACGCGCCTCTATCGTCGCCGACCCGCACTTTGAGCGTAAAAACACCCGTGACAACACGCCCGCTGTCGTGCACACCGAGCTTGTTCCTGGCAACACGGTCGAAGTCACGGTGGCTGCCAAGGGCGGAGGCTCCGAGAACAAGTCAAAGTTCGTCATGTT
>JBDLQY010000167.1:0-4822 GCA_039800325.1 Pseudomonadota bacterium
TTCATTCCTCAGCGCAGGCGGGGCGACCATGACGCAAGCATCTCTCGCAGTCAAGGCCGCTGAACTAACTTCAAGCCTCGGCGCCATCATCCTGGGCGCAGGTATTGCGCTTTTCGGGCCGGACCTCCTGCGCGAACATGCTGGTTCTCTATTGCTTGTAGGGATGTTGGTGCACGCTAGCGGCATGACCCTCAAGTACAGGCTGGAAGCTCGTGAGCGCCCCCCAGTGGTGTGGGAGCGCGCCTTGTTTTTGCTTTGCTGGGTCATGCTGCTCGTACTTGCTGCATGGCTGGCACTCAAGGTAGCCGGGCGCTGAGGCAAGGGCGAGACTTGATAATGGAACACAAGCATTCTGACAACACCCAATATGCTGCGACGCCAAAAGAGTCGCAACCAACACCTCCGCTAGCGGGTGACGAAAAGATTCATTCTCACTGCGCGGCGGATGCACCTAGTCAGAAGCATCCGCAGGAGAAATCGGTGCATGCGGACCACACCGGACATCGAAGCCACGAACAGCATCATGTGTCGGGGTCATCACATCAGCCAGTTACCGTCAAAGCCAAAGGCGGTGACCTGAACGCTGAGTACACCTGCCCCATGCACCCCGAGGTGCGGCAGGATCATCCTGGCACCTGTCCCAAGTGCGGCATGACATTGGAGTCCATTATTCCCCTGGACGAGGACGACAACCATGAGTTAAAGGATTTTCAGCGTCGCTTCTGGTGGACACTGCCCTTTACGGTCATCGTCACCGTTCTTGCCATGTTCGGCCATGCGCTCGGATGGCTTGACATGAAGGTGCAAACCTGGGTTGAACTGGCGCTGTCCTTGCCTGTCGTGTTATGGGCGGGTTGGCCGTTCTTCGTGCGCGGTTGGCAGACCCTCAATCATCGCAGCCCCAACATGTGGACATTGATAGGCTTGGGTACGGGCGCGGCCTTTCTCTACAGCTTCGTGGCCACCGTAGCGCCGGGTGTGTTTCCGGATTCGTTCATCTCCATGGGGCGTGTGGCGGTCTACTACGAGGCGACAGTGGTCATCATCTCGCTGACCATGTTGGGCCAGATCTTCGAGTTGAAGGCCCGTTCGCAAACCTCTGCGGCCATCAAGGCGCTACTCGGTTTGGCACCCAAGACGGCACGTCGCATCAAGGCGGACGGCACGGAAGAAGATGTGCCGCTGAACCATGTTCATGTCGGGGACCTACTGCGAATCCGCCCCGGAGAGAAAGTGCCCGTCGATGGCGTTGTGACCGAAGGCAGCAGTGCGGTCGATGAATCCATGCTGACCGGTGAGCCTGTACCGGTGACAAAACGCCTTGGTGACAAGGTGATTGGTGCCACGATGAACACCAGTGGCGCCTTGGTGATGCGTTCCGAGAAAGTCGGTGCGGCCACCATGCTGTCGCAGATTGTTCAGATGGTGGCCAATGCCCAGCGCTCGAAGGCGCCCATGCAACGAATGGCGGACGTGGTCGCCGGCAAATTCGTGGTGGTGGTGGTGCTCATCGCCATTGCCACCCTCTTTGTCTGGGGTTTTTTCGTTCCTGAACCCAGCTGGGTGTTTGGCTTGATCAACGCGGTGGCCGTGCTGATCATCGCGTGCCCCTGTGCGCTGGGACTGGCCACGCCCATGTCGGTGATGGTGGCCACAGGGCGTGCCGCGACACAGGGTGTGCTGTTCCGCGATGCTGGCGCCATCGAAAAAATGCGCGAGGTGGACACGCTGATTGTGGACAAGACCGGAACGCTGACCGAAGGGAAACCTGCTTTCGACACCGCAATCGCTGCCCCCGGCTATACAGCGGATGAAGTTCTGCGTCTTGCGGCAAGTTTGGACCAAGGCAGCGAGCATCCTTTGGCATTGGCCATCGTTAGCGCAGCACGCGCCAAAGGCCTGGAACTGATCAAACCGTTTGATTTCGAGTCCGGCAGCGGCATAGGCGTGCGCGGCATGATCGATGGCAAGCATCTGGTGTTGGGCAACACCGCATTGATGCAGCAGGAGGGCGTGGCCACTGATGCCCTCAAAAGCGATGGCGAGCGTCTGCGCAGTGAAGGCGCCAGCGTGATGCATCTGGCCGTGGACAGACAACTGGCTGGGATCTTGGCCGTGACCGATCCCATCAAAGCCACCACGCGGGAAGCTATTCAAAATTTGCACGCCAGTGGCTTGCGCATCGTGATAGCGACAGGAGACGGCCTGACCACCGCCAAGGCCGTGGGCGCAAAACTTGGCATCGACGAGGTGCATGGCGAAGTCAAGCCCGCCGACAAGTTGGCGCTTGTGGAGCGGCTCCAGAAAGAGGGCCGCATTGTCGCGATGGCCGGTGATGGCATCAACGATGCGCCTGCGTTGGCCAAGGCCGATGTCGGCGTGGCCATGGGCACGGGAACCGATGTGGCCATGAACAGTGGGCAGGTCACGCTAGTCAAAGGCGATTTGCGCGGAATCACTGCGGCGCGTGACATCTCCACTGACACTGTCCGAAACATGCGCCAGAACCTCGTGTTCGCATTCCTTTACAACGGCATTGGAGTGCCGATTGCGGCGGGCGTGCTGTACCCGCTCACCGGTTGGCTACTGTCGCCTCTGATTGCGGCATTGGCCATGAGCCTCAGTTCGGTGTCGGTGATTGGCAATGCGCTGCGTTTGCGGAAAGTGAATGACTGAAGGTGCCCAAATCATCGAATCCGCGTACTTAAGGCCCAGGCGTTACTACCTGGTTCTGATTGCGGACGCGGGTTCAGTTCCGTGTTCCACCACCATATTCGCAGTTGTTAGTAACTGTCCTTGGCAACCCTCAGGTGTTCGCAGACGTCGGAAAGGCTCCGCGAGTCCCCTGAGGGCTGTCGCCGACTACCTCCTGTCTCTGCGTGCTGATGCGCGCTTAGAGGTACTGCCGCGAAGGGCATCTTCCTCGAAGTCCGTGATATCGGAAAGGCGATAGCGGACGCGGCCCATCATCTTCATGTACAGCGGGCCAATGCCCTCGCTGCGCCAGCGCTCGAGCGTACTTTCGGCGACTTGCCAACGGTCAGCCAGCTGGGTCTGGGTGAGGTAGTTGCTTTCAGTCATGACGACTCCTTTGTTGAGGCTGCGAAACTGCAGCCACCTAGGATTCGTCGGCTCAGGGCGGACGAAGCCAAGCGGTCACGATTTGCCGCTCGCCAACGACGGCTTGCAGGAGAGCCGTAAGCGACCGGCCACCCCCTTCCGCTTAAATGCGCCGAATCGATCTCGACGCTACAGTGAATGGATCCGCCGGCTCGCGGCACATCCAATTCAGAAGGCTGAGATGCAATCCAAGGAACATTGGGAGCAGGTTTACACGACAAAGTCCGAGAACGACGTCAGCTGGTTCCAGGAGCACGCGCGTCAATCGGTCGAGTTCATCGCGCGCACGGGCGTGTCCAAAGAGGCGAGCATCATCGACGTGGGCGGCGGCGCCTCAACTTTTGTCGATGATCTGCTGGACAATGGCTACCAGCATGTCACCGTCCTGGACCTGTCGGAGGCTGCGCTGGTTGCATCGCGGGCGCGGCTCGGCGAGCGCGCATCTGGCGTTAGTTGGCTCACCGGCGACATCACGAAGGTCGAGCTTCCGCGCCATGCGTACGATGTCTGGCATGACCGCGCTGTTTTCCACTTTCTTACGACTCGGGAAGAGCGTGAGGCCTACGTCAACGCGGTCCTGCGCGCCGTGAAGCCCGGTGGCCACGTCATCGTGGCGACGTTCGCCGAGGACGGCCCCGAGAAGTGCAGTGGGTTACCCGTGATGCGATATAGCGCCGATGGCCTGCACGCGGAGTTCGGGGCTCCGTTCACGCTGCTTCAGCAGGAGCGCGAAGAGCATCACACGCCCTCTGGCACTGTTCAGAAGTTCATCTACTGCCTGTGCCGCAAGGAGTCGAGCTGATCGTCGATGCTGTCCAGCGATGAGGCAGCAGCTCGTCGTCGCGCCCTGGCGCTCTCTGTTCAACTCCAAAGTCGAGCGACCGCTTTGCGGCAGTTCGATTCGCTGTTGGCGACTTCCACTTTGGGTCGAAATGCAACCTGAATTGCTCAGCGGAGCAGGATCGGAAAGATTCGGATAGCTGAGGACGGTCACGAAGCGGGGGCAGGCGTCAGCATCTTTCCGCAGGCATTCGCAGGCGCATAAATTGGCCAGTAGGTGTCAAGTTGAGAGGGGTTGAACCCAGGTACGCGCCCACCACCATATGCAAAACCCCAACTCGTCTGAGTTGGGGTTTTTTCTTGGGCGATCGCGCGTGTTGCCCCGTGTTCTTGAGGGTTCATGCGGAAACTTGCGGACCTCGCCCTCTGCACTACCAGACCGGTTCTGCGCCTGGTTCTCTCTCTTCCGGCCATTTCTCTCTGTACCCCTGGCGCCCGGAAACAGGCCGAAGTCCACAAGATCCTCGGATCAGGGTCAATAAACTCAACGACTTACGAGTGGACGAATCGAACGGTTTTATTCATGCATTGGCAGGAGAGCGGAAATCACAACTAAGCGGGTTAGGCTGTGGTGGTCTGAGAAAGGCAGGAGCCGGCCACAAGTTTCAGTCAGTTATTTCAGAACAAATCTAGCGGTAGCCTGCTTCCCGCCAGAAGAAACGACCGCTACGACTTTTGTGCCAGGACTCACTTTGAAATTGCCCAACGCTTCCAACTTGTCTCCGCTTGCCTTGAGTTCGACCTCTTGCTTCTCTGTGCCGCTTAGTAGCGTCAGCTTAGCAGTAGTTTTCGATACATCCACAGGCTTGCCATGGTCCCGGACAAACAGCCGCAGCGCGGTGGGATTGGCGACCAGTTCGTA
>JBDLQY010000168.1:0-45763 GCA_039800325.1 Pseudomonadota bacterium
CATGCCAAGCGGCCAAGATATGGGCGCGCAATCAATGCGCAATACCGATTCGATCTCGGCGATAAGATCAAAGGGCTCTCGCACCTCTCGATCCATCTTATTGACAAAGGTAATGATGGGCGTGTTGCGTAATCGGCAGATCTCAAGCAACTTGATGGTGCGCTCTTCGACGCCCTTGGCTGCATCGATCACCATGACCGCGGCATCGACCGCAGTCAGCACCCGATAGGTGTCT
This sequence comes from Pseudomonadota bacterium, assembly GCA_039800325.1. GTDB lineage: Bacteria > Pseudomonadota > Gammaproteobacteria > Burkholderiales > Burkholderiaceae_E > SYIM01. The sequence goes on from JBDLQY010000168.1 coordinate 236, forward strand.
TCGGAAAAGTCTTCGTGCCCCGGCGTATCAAGAAGATTGATCGTGTGATCGTGGTAGACAAACTGCATGACCGAGCTGGTCACGGAAATGCCGCGCTGCTTTTCGACCTCCATCCAGTCAGAGGTTGCATGACGAGCGCTTTTACGCGCTTTGACCGTTCCTGCCTGTTGGATAGCACCGCCAAACAGCAGTAGCTTCTCTGTCAGTGTGGTTTTACCCGCGTCAGGGTGCGAAATGATCGCGAACGTGCGCCTGCGCGCCACCTCCTGGCTGAGAGTCTCACTCATGATCACGCATCAATGTTGCGGGCCCCCAGCGCATTGCGTTCAATGAAGGCGCGCCTTGGCTCTACATCATCACCCATCAGGGTACTGAAAATCTGATCGGCCGCGATGGCGTCATCAATTTGTACCTTGAGTAAACGTCTGACCTTTGGATCCATGGTGGTATCCCAAAGCTGTTCGGCGTTCATCTCACCCAGCCCCTTATAACGCTGGCGACCCATGCCACGCTCGGCTTCGGCCAACAACCAGCGGATCGCTGCCCCAAAATCGGCGACCGGACTTGATCGCTGTTTGTCGCCTTCGCCTCGACGAACTACGGCCCCAGCCTGGATAAGGCCGCTGACGGTCTGCGCGCAATCGACCAGGGTTCTATAGTCAGCGCTGTTAAGAAAGTCGACCTCTATCTGGCTGGCCCTAATATTTCCATGGTGACGACGCTCGATGCTGAGCATCCAGCGCTCATGACGCTCGTCATATCGTGCTTTAACGGTAGGCTCAGCATCCCCGGTTAAGCGCGCTGCCTGAGCTAGCCGGCGCGCCAATTCAGTCGCAGCGGCCTGCGCCAACGGCTCGTTAGAAAGATCTAACAGACAGCCATCCAGAATGGCTCGCAAACTGGCTTCATCAATCGTTCGCGACAGCCGTTCAATCACCGCGCCAGCCACCAGATAGCGTCGCGCCAGTTCGCCCAGTGAGTCCGTCGCAATCGCTTGCGCACCATGCCCGGGAATCAGCGACGCGCCCTCTAGGGCGACTCTCAGCATGGTCTGATTGAGTTCGTGATCATCTTTCAGATAACGCTCTTCACGACCGTGTTTGATTTTGTATAGCGGCGGCTGAGCGATGTAGACGTGTCCGCGTTCGACGAGCTCGGGCATCTGCCGATACAACAGGGTGAGCAACAGCGTGCGAATGTGTGCGCCATCAACATCCGCGTCAGTCATGATGATGATGCGGTGGTACCGAAGCTTAGCGACGTCAAACTCGGGCCCGATTGAAGTCCCCAGTGCGGTGATGAGCGTTGCGATCTGCTCTGATGTAATCAGCTTGTCAAAACGTGCCTTTTCAACGTTCAGCACTTTGCCGCGCAAGGGTAGGATTGCTTGAAATTTACGGTCTCGTCCCTGTTTAGCGGAGCCTCCCGCGGAATCACCCTCTACGATGAAGAGTTCGGCTGCAGCCGGATCTTTTTCTTGGCAGTCAGCTAATTTTCCGGGTAACCCAACACCATCGAGAATGCCTTTTCGTCGGGTCATCTCGCGCGCCTTGCGCGCGGCCTCGCGGGCCCGTGCAGCCTCGACAATCTTGCCGCAAATGATCTTTGCATCTTGCGGTCGCTCTTGAAGAAAGTCTTCAAGTCCTTTTGCTACCGCGTCTTCCACCGGTGCCCGGACTTCTGATGAGACCAGTTTGTCCTTGGTCTGCGAACTAAACTTGGGCTCAGGAACCTTGACCGACAGTACGCAGGTGAGTCCTTCGCGCATATCATCACCTGATGTCTCGACCTTGGCCTTTTTGGCGAATTCGTGCTCTTCGATGTATTTGTTCATGACCCGCGTCATGGCTGCTCGAAGACCCGTCAGATGCGTACCACCATCGCGTTGTGGAATATTGTTAGTAAAACAAAGAACCTGCTCTCCGTAGCCGTCGTTCCACTGCATGGCTACTTCAACGCCGATCGATGAACCTGCCTCGGTATCGCGTGACGCCTGGACATGAAGTACATTGGGATGGATGACGGTTTTGGTTCGATTGATGTACTCGACAAATCCGCGTACCCCACCTGCGAACGCAAAATCCTCCTCTTTACCGACTCTTTGATCGATCAGTTTGATGCGCACGCCATTGTTGAGAAACGACAGTTCTCGAAGGCGTTTAGCCAAAATATCGTAGTGGTACTCGACATGGCCAAAGATCGTCTCATCGGCAAGAAAATGAACCTCAGTGCCGCGCAACTGGGTATCGCCCAAGCGCTTGAGCGGTGAAACCACGGTACCGTCCTGCTGCTCAACAATGCGATCCTGTGCAATGCCGCGATGAAACTCCATAAAGTGAATTTGTCCGTCACGTCGTATGGTTAAGCGCAACCATTTCGATAGCCCGTTGACACAAGACACACCGACCCCGTGCAGTCCCCCTGAGACCTTGTAGCTGTTTTGATCAAATTTGCCGCCAGCATGCAACTCCGTCATCACGATTTCGGCGGCGCTGCGCTTGGGTTCGTGTTTGTCATCCCACTTGATGCCGGTAGGTATACCGCGACCATTGTCGGCTACTGAAATCGAATTATCGGTATGTATGGTGACCAGAATTTCATTGCAATGCCCGGCTAACGCCTCGTCAATTGAGTTATCAACAACTTCGAAGACCAGGTGATGTAAGCCCGTGCCATCGGATGTATCACCGATGTACATACCAGGGCGTTTTCGCACTGCCTCCAGACCTTCGAGTATCTGAATTGATGAGGAGTCATAGGCTTTTTCTGTCATGGCTGATCTCAGATGCGCATGGGCATCACGACATACTTGAACTGGTCATCGCCTGGTACCGTTACCAGAGCGCTCATGTTGGCATCACCAAAGTCAATCTGTACGGTATCGGCCTTGAGTGTGCTCAGGACATCTTGCAGATAGCCAACGTTGAACCCGATTTCAAGCGGGTCTCCTTGGTAGCTGACTTCGAGCTCTTCGTGGGCCTCTTCCTGTTCGGCGTTATTGCTGTGAATACGAAGACCTTCGTCGGCCGAAAGCGCTAGCCGTACACCGCGAAACTTGTCGGTCGTAAGAATCGAAGCCCGTGATAGTGCTGAAGCAAATGCTTCTCGAGAAATTACAAGTTTACGGTTATGTGTTTTGGGAATAACACGCTGATAGTCAGGAAACTTGCCTTCGACCAGCTTGGTTAACAGTTCAACATCGCCAAACCGAAGACGTAACTGGTTGCTTGCTACATCTGCAGAGACCGGTTCGTCGCCATCACCCAGAAGACGCTGAAGCTCAATCACGGTCTTACGCGGGATGATGACCTCATGGTGCGGCAAATGCGTGCCTTCAAGCTGCGTTTCACAGTATGCGAGCCGATGGCTATCGGTGGCGACCACGCGAACGGTTGATCCGTCGGTGACCATGAGCAGGCCGTTCAGGTAGTACCGAACATCCTGTTGAGCCATGGCAAAGTGCACCATTTGGAGCAGCTGACGCAGCTGCTTCTGCGGCATGGCAAAACTCGCAGACCAGGCCTGAGCATCTTTCGCCAAAGGAAAATCATCGACCGATAGGGTTTGCAGCGTAAACCTGCTGCGCCCGGCCTGAATACTGGCTTTGCGCTCGTCGAGTTTGACGCTGACATCCGCCGAGTCAGGCAATGCTCTTAGGATGTCGATCAGCTTGCGAGCTGACACCGTCGTGCCGGCCTGGTCCGTACCAGATCCGAGTTCAGCCTGGGTACTGATTTGTATTTCACCATCGCTTGCAAGAAAGCTGACGGTTTCGGCGTTCTTGCGAATCAGCACATTGGCAAGAATCGGTAAGGTATGGCGTTTGTCGACGATACCCGCCACCGTTTGCAATGGTTTCAGAATGGCGTCGCGGTTTGCCTGTATGAATTGCATGATGTCAGGCTCCTGATGTTGTTGTTGGATGTACGGCGAATAATCCTGTGGATGGATTAGAAAATACCCTATTAACCAATGACTTAGAGAACTGAAAGGGGTGTTGGGAAGATGTTCTGGTGGCTGCGGACAGGGTCGAACAACTCGACGGTGCCTTCAAACCAGGCAGGTTCTTCAGATTGTGGTCAGCTGATATCCAGTGCTTGTCGACGCAGTTGTTCACGGCTTATCCACGAAGCGTCTGTTCAAGAACATGCAACTGGCGATTCATATCCTGATCATGTTGACGCAATTCGGCAATGCGCTTGACGGCATGCATAACTGTGGTGTGATCTCGGCCTCCAAAGGCTTCGCCAATTTCCGGAAAACTTTTCTGCGTGAGTTCCTTGGAAAAATACATCGCCACCTGTCGGGCGCGGGCTATGTGAGCGGGCCTGCGCTTGCTGTACATGTCTGCGACTTTGATCTTGAAAAAGTCTGAAACTGTTTTTTGAATAGACTCGATCGAGACGGGTGCGCGATTAAGCGCGAGAATGTCTTTAAGGGCTTCTCGAGCGAGCTCCGCCTCGACCGCCTTGCCGCGAAAACGCGCAAAGGCAAACACCCGCAACAAGGCCCCTTCAAGTTCGCGTACGTTTGAGCGCAGATGCTTTGCTATGAAGAATGCAACTTCTTCGGGTAATCGCTCACCAGACAGTTCAGCCTTGCGCAGCAGGATGGCCACCCGCATTTCGAGTTCTGGTGGCTCGATTTCGACAATAAGTCCTGAGCCAAAGCGCGAGATCAGGCGCTCTTCAATGCCGGAGAGTTCTTTGGGGTAAGTGTCGCAGGTCAGGATGAGCTGTTTGCGGGCTGATAACAGGGCTTCGAAGGTGTAAAAAAATTCTTCTTGAGTACGTTCCTTACCGCCTAAGAATTGAATGTCATCAACCAGCAGCATGTCCAGTGACTGGTATTTATGTTTGAAGTCCTGCAATGATTTGCGCTGTATGCCGCGAACCATCTCGTCAAAGTAATCTTGTGCGTGGATGTAGCGGATACGCATACCGGGTAAGCGGCCGCGCAGGGCGTTACCAGCGGCGTGTAGAAGATGGGTTTTGCCCAAGCCTACGCCGCCGTACAAAAAAAGCGGGTTGTACTGCCGTCCAGGGTGTTCTACGACCTGTAAAGCAGCCGACCAGGCCATCTGGTTGGCCTTACCGCTGACAAAGGTATCAAACGTAAGATCGGGTCTAAGCCTTGCGCCTTCGAGTTCAGAGGGGTTTGGCAACGGGAGAGATGTCAGGTCGGAATGAGCCTCGGGCATTGAAGCAGCAGTGGGTGACAGAGCAGTGGGCGTCACGCTCGAGCTCGGTGCGGGGCGATCAGCAGACTCAGATTCATGGTCGCGATGGACTTCAAAACTGATCGAAAGCTCTTCGTTGAAGCAGCTCATGGCGATGCTTCGAATGCGCGATTCAAACTGGTCGCGAAGACGGTTGAGCTTAAAGTGGCTGCCAACGCCTAAGCGCAGTCGCTTGTGCGTGGAGTCATAGCCGAGAAAAATCAGCGGCTTGATCCAGGGTTTGAATTGTTGCGGAGGAAGCTCTGATTCGAGCTTTGTCACGCAATCGAGCCAGCATTGCAGCATCAGGCTTTCGGCGCCAGGTAATTAAGCGGTAAAACCGACAATATTAACCCGGAAGAGGTCAGCAGTTCACGCACCCAAATTGACAGTAGAGGGCTGAATGGGCTGTAATGAAAGGCTTTTTTCCTAGTGTCGGGACACTGTCATGAAACGAACTTATCAACCTTCTGTTACCCGCCGCAAGCGTACCCACGGATTTAGGGTACGCATGAAAACCCGCGGTGGTCAGGCAGTCATCCGGGCGCGGCGTGCCAAGGGCCGTAAACGCCTGGCCGTCTGACGGATCGCGGTTTGATGCCCCGTGTTGGTTAACGCGGCATTGCGACGTCATGGCTAGGCGAACTCCGCGCCGGGGTCTCGATTCCGTGGGTCTTGCCAGGAGCAGACCCGTGGCTTCGACAGCCTGTATGAGCCTGCATCGGGTGCCAGGAATAGCCGCCGAAATAGGCGAGCTTTCGATGACCACTTGGCCAGAGGTCGGGGCTCAGTCGACCGAATACTTTCTGGGTAAACCTCTCAACCAGGTCGTGTTGGCGGTGCCCAAGCGATTGCTGGCGCGCGCCGTTGATCGCAACCGGGTCCGCCGTATTGCGCGCGAACGCTACCGCCGGTTGCGTGTTAACGAAACGGGTTCTTGGGTCTGGATGCTGCGCCTGAGGGCTCTGCCTGCCGGCTATGTCAACGCCAGTCAGTCGGCACGCCGGCAGTGTTGGCACGCTGAGATAGACAGGCTCTTCGATCGGGCCTTTCGAGCGGGTCTTTTGATCGGGCAACCACGACAGCCCAGTGATGCTACGGGGGCGCGCAGTTAATGCCTCAGGATCAGGGTTTCGCACCTGGAAAGTCGGCGGCTGGCTTATGCACTGACTGCTTGAGAGCTCCGGCCGGCCTCTGGGTGAGCAAGTTTCTGGCGTTGCCGGTGCGGGCTTACCGACTTGTGCTGAGCCCGTGGATGGCGCCCCGATGCCGTTTTCTGCCGACGTGCTCTGACTATGTCGTGCAGGCGCTTCAGCAGCACGGGCCCGTAACGGGAGTCGGGCTGGCCGTTAAACGCTTGCTGCGTTGTCACCCGTGGGGTGGCAGCGGGCTTGATGAAATACCCGCCATTCGGTGTCGGTGTGCCCAGGTACACCTGCCAGTGGCTTCAGAGTCTCAACCAGCGGACTCCCGCGGGAAATCCGCCGCCCTACGAGTATTTGGCTAATTTCACATGCAGACCCAGCGAACAATATTGTGGATTGTTTTTTCCATGTCCCTGCTATTTTTGTGGGACGCATGGCAGCGGCATACCGGTCAACCCTCCTTGTTTGGAGCGCCGCCGACGACTCAAAGCACGGCAGCCGAGTCCGGATCGGGTGCTGCTAAAGAGGGCGGTAAAGCAGAAACAAGGGATCCCAGCGTACCGCCCGCGCCCAATGCAATGCCGGCGGCCACCATCCCTGCAGCAGACTCTGCTGCGAGTGCACGGTCTGCCGCAACGGTGGTGCGTGTGCGCAACGACAAGCTGTCACTCGATATAGATTTAGCCGGCGGGCAAGTCAGACGGGCCGAGCTATTGGCTTACAAGGACAGTGAGAATCCCGACGCTCGAGTCACCCTTCTCGATTTGCGCAGCAACAGTACGTTTCTGGCGCAAAGCGGGCTGGTTGGTGGATCTGAACAGGCACCTTTTCCAACGCATCGCACCGCGATGACGGTGGTCGGTGGCGAGGCTACCCGTGAACTCAGAGATGGTCAGGCCGACGTATCTCTGACCCTGGTTGGCGAGTCTGGCGGTGTGCGGCTTGAACGGACGCTGACCCTTGCGCGCGGTTCTTATGTGCTGCAGATGAAAGATCGAATCAGCAATACCGGGACGCAGACGGTCATGCCGGTGATCTACATGCAGCTGACACGTGATGGCAATCCGCCTCCGGGGGGCTCGGAGTTTTACAGCACCTATACCGGGCCGGTGATCTATACCGATAAAGATAAGTTCCAGAAGGTCGCGTTCTCGGACATTGATAAAGGCAAGACCCAGCACACCAAGACGGCGGACGACGGCTGGCTCGCCGTGATTCAGCACTACTTTGTCACCGCCTGGATTCCCCAGGCGTCAAAGTCCCGTGAGTACTACACCCGTAAGATCGATACCAATTTGTACTCGGTCGGAGCTAAGACTTCACTGGGTGAAATCGCTCCGGGTGCTAGCCTTGAACATACGTCGCGGCTGCTGGTCGGCCCGCAGGATCAGCGCATGTTGGCTGATACCGCGCCAGGCCTTGAGTTGACCGTTGACTATGGCTGGTTAACAGTCATCGCCAAGCCCATCTACTGGCTTCTTGAAAGGCTTCACTCGATGGTGGGTAACTGGGGTTGGGCCATCGTACTGCTGACCATCATCATCAAGACGCTGTTTTATCCGCTGCAGGCAGCCAGCTATCGATCGATGGCCCGCATGAAGGCGGTGACGCCGCGGCTGATGGCCCTGCGAGAGCGATACGGCGAAGATCGTGTCCGCATGAACCAGGCCATGATGGAGCTATACAAACAAGAAAAAATCAATCCGCTCGGGGGCTGTCTGCCCATCGTGGTCCAGATTCCCGTCTTTATCGCCTTGTATTGGGTTCTTTTGGCATCGGTAGAGATGCGAGACGCGCCGTGGGTTGGCTGGATCAACGATCTGGCGGCACCCGATCCGTATTTCATACTGCCGCTCGTGATGGCAGGCACCATGTTCATTCAGACCAAACTTAACCCAACCCCGCCCGATCCCCTGCAGGCCAAGATGATGATGATCTTGCCGCTGGTGTTCTCGGTCATGTTCTTCTTCTTTCCAGCGGGGTTGGTGCTGTACTGGTTGGTCAACAATATCTACTCAATTGCACAGCAGTGGCTGATCACTAAGCGCTTCGAGCGGGCTCAGGCTGCCAAAGCCGCCAAAAACGGTTAAGGTACTCAAAGCACATCGTCTGTGACATTGTGGTGTGCCCCTGCTAAGGCGGCCGCAGCCATGACTGAGCCGATTGCTGCAATTGCAACCGCGCCCGGTCGTGGCGGTATTGGTGTGGTTCGTGTCTCGGGCCCCGATCTTGTGCCTATTATGACGGCCGTCTTGGGCCGCGAGATTGCGCCTCGCCGGGCCGCTTACGCTGCGTTTAGGGACCGCGCGGGTGAGGCCATCGATCACGGGATCGCGCTGTATTTTCCTGCGCCCCACTCGTATACCGGTGAGGCCGTTCTAGAGCTGCAGGGGCACGGCGGTCCAGTGGTCATGCAGCTGGTATTGCGGCGAGTGTTAGAGGCTGGCCAGGATCTCGGTGTACGGCTTGCGCGTCCCGGCGAATTCACCGAACGAGCCTATCTCAACGACAAGCTCGATCTGGCACAGGCCGAGGCCGTGGCCGATCTCATCGACGCCAGTACTGAGCGGGCTGCGAGGGCGGCTGGCCGCACGCTGCAGGGCGATTTCTCGCGCGCGATTGACACGCTGTTTGACGAGCTGGTCAGTCTTCGCATGTTGGTGGAAGCCACGCTCGATTTTCCCGACGAGGAGATCGACTTTCTGCAGCGCGACGATGCACTGGGCAGACTGGCTCAGGTGCGGCAGGCGCTGCAAAGGGTGCAGCGCTCGGCGGCGCGTGGCGCGCTGCTGCGTGAGGGCATAACCGTCGTCTTATTGGGTGAACCCAACGTGGGCAAGTCTTCCTTGCTCAATGCGTTGGCCGGGGCAGAGCTTGCCATCGTGACGCCCATCGCCGGCACGACGCGCGACCGGATCCGACAGACCATTCAAATCGATGGTGTTGCGTTAACGTTAATCGACACGGCGGGTCTTCGTAGCACCGACGACGAGGTCGAACGCATCGGGGTGGCGCGTAGCTGGGAGGCGGCGCAGAACGCCGATGTGGTGCTGCATCTGATGGACGCCCGAGCGGTGAGTGAGAGGGCCGATGACGCTGGCACGGCGAGTGAGGCTGTCGAGGCTGGCGAGGAGCTCTCGATGCAGTTGCGCGCACGACTGGGTGCTGAGACTCCGCGGCTTCAGGTGTACAACAAGGCGGATCTGGTGAAGGGCGCCTTGCGCTTACCTGCGGGAGCCCTGGCAATTTCAGCGCTGACCGGACAGGGAATGGATGACTTGCGCAGCGCGCTGCTGCGGCTGGCGGGCGGCGATGCCGAGCCCGAAAATGAATTTATCGCCCGAGAACGACATCTGCTGGCCCTGAAGCGTAGTGCCGTGCACCTTCAGGGTGCCGCAGACCACGCAGCCCAGGGCGCCCAGGCCCTTGAACTTTTCGCTGAAGAGCTGCGTCTGGCGCAAGAGTCCTTGGGCGAAATCACCGGCGCCTTCAGCGCCGATGATCTGTTGGGCGAGATCTTCAGCCGGTTCTGCATCGGGAAGTAGCCGGCGTGCTGCCGGCGGGGGACGCAGACTCAAGTTACATTTACTGCTCTTAAAGGGGATGTAACGCTGCGAGCCCTAAGGAAAGCGATCGCGGTCGGAAGGCTTTTGGTAGATGCCCGTTCCAAAGGCCGACGTTTCTGAAGCGATTTAGGTGCGTGCGGAACTGCCTCGCGAGCAGCCAAGAAAATGCGAATGATGTTACAGATGCACACCTGCAACGGTGACGATTCGTCGCCCAAGCGACGCTACACTGGCCGATCCGCGCGCGTACGCCGGGAGTTTGCGCCATAGCCCTCCCTCAATCGCAGGCATCACCTCGGTCTGCTCCTTCACGAACGCCGCGGATCGTTCGCGCAGCGTAGCGATGACGCTCAGGACGCGTATTGAGCGCGCAGCAGGTCCGCGCCCTTTTCCGCGATCATGGTGGTTGGAGCGCTAGTGTTGCCTGAGATCACGCTGGGCATGATCGATGCGTCGATCACCCGCAAACCGGCGACGCCATACACTCGTAGTTCTGGGTCCACGACAGCGCCGTTTTCGCTCGGCCCCATGGCACAGGTGCATGTCGGGTGGTAGGTGGTTTTGCAGGTGGCGCGTGCGTGCTCAGCCAATTCGTCATCAGAGGCTAGCGGGCCGGTTGGTCGTACACGTGATTCGATGACGCTGGCCAGGGGTTGGCTCGCTGCCAACTTCAGAATGAAGCGCAGGCTGTTGACCATGACGCGCATATCGTGTTCAGTGGAGAGGTAGTTCGCCTCGATGTTCGGGGCCGCTAAAGGGTCGGTCGACCGGATCTCAATTCGTCCGCGGCTTTGCGGCCGGCACGGGCTCGCGGTCATGGTCAGGCCGCTGAATTTGTCTGGGCGCAACTGCGTCTTTTCCTTGCTAGGGTTGGTCGCAAAACTCATGGGTAGGATGTAAAGCTGGCAGTCTGGCCGGTCCAGCGATGATTGCGACCGGAAGAATGCGCCGCCCTGATTGATGCTTAACGTAAGCGGACCCCGGCGGGCCAGGACGTACTGCAGGCCTGCTAGGAGCTTGCCCCACGGACTGCGCAGTTGCTCGTTGAGAGAAGGTACGCGCGTTCGGAAGGTGAAGCCCGCCTGGACATGGTCCTGCAGGCCAGCGCCAACAGCCTCGTTGGCATGCACTACCGGGATGCCCAGCCGTTGTAACAGATTCATCGGCCCGATACCGGACCGTTGCAGCAGCGCAGGTGATGCGATCGCGCCCGCGGAAATGATCACCTCTCGCCGCGCTCGGACTTGCCGCATTCGCCCATGCTGCAGGAGCTCCACGCCCACCGCCCGCTTTCCCTCGAACAGCAGTCGGGTGACATGGGCATGCGTCTCCAGCTGAAGGGCGGGGTGTTTCTGAATTCCTTCCAGAAACGCATGTGCGTTGCTGACGCGTCGGCCGTTGCGGAAGGTGAACTGGTACAGGCCGACCCCTTCCTGCACCGCCCCGTTAAAGTCCGGGTTTTCTGGCAGTCCAAGCTGGCGCGCCGTGTCGATTACGGTTTGTACCAGCGGGTGATGTTTCCCGCGAATGCTTGAAACCTTCAGCGGGCCGCCCTTTGCGTGCCAGTCATTGCTTCCAAGGTCGTTATCTTCAGATTGTAAAAAGTAGGGCAGGACATCTTTCCAGCCCCAGCCCTTGTTGCCTTGCTGCGCCCAGTTGTCATAGTCCTCGCGCTGGCCCCGGATGTAGACCATGGCGTTTATAGCGCTTGAACCACCGAGCAACTTGCCACGAGGCCAATAGTCACTGCGGCCATCGAGTAGCGGGTCGGGTGAAGTGGCGTATGACCAGTTCAGTTCTTCGTTGTGAAACAGTTTTCCATAGCCCAAGGGCATGTTGACAAAGAACCTTTGGTGTGTGCCACCGGCCTCCAACATGCACACCGTGTGGCCAGCCTGGATCAGGCGTGCCGCCAGGACGCAGCCTGCAGTTCCCCCTCCGACAATGACGAAATCGGCGACAGGGCCGTTCGTGTCGGTCATCCGTTCACTCCTCAGGCCGTGCGGGTCGCCAAGGGCGGCGGCATTGACAAGTCGTGCAGGGACTCAGGTATCCAGCTTCGGACGGTTCGGTTTGCACGGAAAAAGCAGCGGCCGTAGTGGCGCAGTGCGTCTTCATCGATCTCAAACCCGAGGCCGGGCAAGGTCGGAGCCTCTAGAGTGCCGCGGACGTGATTCCAGGGCTGGGTGAGGATGGCGTCTCGTGCGGCGGCGGTCCAGCCCGGCGGACTCAGCGGGTATTCGTATTCCAGTTCGTCCGCAAAGCCACTGGCCAGGAACAGGTGCATGTTGACAGCAAACCCGATCCCGTTGCTCCAGCTGTGCGGAGTGAACTTGAGCCCGGCCTCTCGAACGAGGCGCGCTACTTGCAAGGTCTGCCAGAGGCCGCCTGTCCACATGGCGTCGGGCTGGAAGATGTCATAACAGCGCTTTTCAACCATGTACTTCAACTCTGGGTAGCTCGAGGTATGCAGTTCTCCCCCCGACACTGGCACACGCGAGTAAGCGGTGAGTTCGGCCATCTGGTCATGCCACTCCATGAACAAGGGCTCTTCAACCCAAGCCAGCCCAGCATCGTGCGCAGCGTCGCAAAACCGTTTAGCGCGAGAGAGATCCCACTTCGGCCCAGGGCCGTTCGCCGTGTGCCAGAACGCCTGATTACAGTCGACAGCGAGATTCACTTTGCCGCGTAGTGCCTCGGCGGACTCCTGTATTTGTCGAATATCAACACGCTCATCGAAGTTATGCACGCGCATCTTGAGGGTGGTGAAACCCTCCTCATAGCGCGCCAAGCCCTCTTCGATGCGCTCTCGCACATCTTTGACCTCGCCTGAAGACGCGTATAGGCGTAGCGTTTGAGCCTTACCCCCAAGTAGCCGATAGACCGGCTCTCCGGTCATTTTGCCTTTGATGTCCCAGAAAGCAGGCTCAATCCAGAAGTTGCGTAAACCACCGTAGGCCGGCACCCGCAACATCTCCAGCACGTGGTCGATGTCGGTTGGGTCTTTCCCCAAGAAGGCGTGCGCCAGAAAGTCGCCGATGCCCGCCCGCTCTCGTCCCATCGCCGTGAACGCGCTGAATCCCTCGATGCCGTCATCGGTGCGCAGGCGTATGACGTAGTACGCGCTGGTGGTCCGGGTGCCGCCTACGACCCAAGCCGGTGAGAAGGGCGCCGGAAGCGGGGTCTGGACCAAATAGAGCTCAATGGCATCGATTTTGGACATGTCTAGAAGGCGTGAGCTGTTGTTAAGATAACGACGGTGATGGTAGCGCTATCATTTTTAGGCCGTCAAGTTCCGATTTCTGTTCTGGTCCGCTCCGTGTTCCAAGACGACGTGTCGCCGGTCCCGTCGCTATTGATCTTTTTTTAACGGCGAACGATGCACGCTATCATGTAGCCATGGAGCAGCCCCGGAAGCGTGCGCGGCGAGGCGGTGTTCAAAGCGTCCGCATAGAAGAGGTGGCTCGCGAGGCGGGGGTATCTCCCATTACCGTGTCGCGTGCCATCAACAAGCCGAGGACCGTTTCCGAGGAAACTCGGACCTCTGTGCTCGCCGCGCGTGACAAGGTTGGGGATATCCCCAATGCGGTGGCTGGCGGCCTGGCATCCAGGCCTTCCCGCACGGTGGGTCTTGTCATCCCCCACATCCGTAATTCCACTTTTGCCGACCGCGTGCAGGGCATGACCGACGTGCTCACCCGCGCTGGCTACGGACTCATGCTCGGCCTGAGCGGATACTCCGAGCAGGCGGAGTTTGAGCATGTGAAAGCGTTTCTTGCGCAGAGGGTGGCCGGGTTATGCCTGACAGGCACCACGCATGCCGAGAGCACGCGTGCCTTGCTGTTGCGTGCCGGTCTTCCCGTGGTGGAAACCTCGACGTTGGAGGGGCCCTTCATCGACATGGCAGTAGGCTATTCAAACGAGCTGGCCGCCTGCTTGATGGCCGAATATCTGGTCTCTTGCGGTTACACCAAGGTGGCCATGGTCAACACGCTTGAACGCCATGACCGATCCCTTGCGCGTGAGCGCGGGTTCCTGGACGGACTGACCCGGGCGGGCGAACCTCCCGGTCCGGGCACGGTGTTCCGCTCAGATACTAGCCTGGCGCTGGGTGCCAAGGCCTTTGTTGACGTAATTTCCACCCTGCCCGACGTTGAGGCGATCTTTTGCGCCAATGATGTTTTGGCCGTTGGAGGAATGCTAGAAGCCAAACGGCGCGGCATTCGTGTGCCCGAAGATATTGGGTTCGCCGGCTTTGATGATATCGAGCTCGCCCAGGAGTTCGTTCCGGCCCTGACCACGATCCGGCTGAAGCGCTATGAGGTCGGCTCGGTCTCGGCCCGCCTCCTGCTGGATCGCATTTCTGGGATCTCGCCCTCCTCGCCCATCACCGATTTAGGCTTTGAGATCGTGCCGCGTGCCTCGACGCGCCGCCCGCCCGTGCTCCCTGCAGTCGACATTCTCTGAATAGAATAGCCCAGACACCCGGGAAAACCACTAGTTGAATCATCAAAATGTTAGCGTTACCATTTTTCGGATTGTTTTCTCTCGGCAATGACGTCGATCTGAAAGGAATCCAGCATGGCCACCACCTTCCGCCCCGCTCCGATCCAACCCGATTGCCCCGCGCCGGACAGTGCTTCGCGACGCAAGCTGCTGCAAACCGGCAGCGCTGTGGCCGGCGTAGCGTTTATGGGGCACGCGCCAGCCGTTATCGGGCAGGCTAAGCGATTTAGTGGTGTCACGCTGAATGTGGCCTGCTGGAACGCGCGATACCCGGTGCTTCTGGCGGACTACGTGGCCGAATTCGCTGCACAGACGGGTGCCAAGGTCAACTACGAAACGCCTGGCCTTCAGATTTACAACCAGCGCACCGACCTCGAGTTGTCGACCAAAGGTGCTGGCTTTGATGTGGTGAACATCACATTCGTGTTCACCAATCGCTGGATCGGTAACGGTTGGCTCACGCCACTGGATCCGTACATCAACGACGCGAACAAGACCCCGCAGAATTGGGACTTCCAGGACTTTCTGCCAGGAGCCGTTGCGCCGTTGCGTGATAGCAAGGGAACAACGTACGGCGTGCCCTGGGTAACCGATTCTGGCATGGCGATCTCCACCCGTTTCGATCTGCTCCGGGCGGAAGGCTTGGACATGCCTGATACCTTCGACGACCTCGAAAAAAGCCTGGCGGTCGTACATAAGAAGGACGGGATCGACGGCTTCCTCACTGATAACCATTGGGGCTTCTGGTATCCGCCGCTGCTGCAAGGCATGGGCGGAGACATCTTTCGCGATGCGCCAAACGACCTGATGCCGACGCTCAACACGCCCGAGGCGATTGCTGCTGCCGAACAACTGGCGCGCATCGTTTCCAAGTTCGGACCGGCAGGAGCCGCCGGCATGGCGTTTGGCCAAACTCAGGAAATGCTCAAAGCAGGCCGCGCGAATCTTTCATTCGCGACCCACGCAGGGGGTACTGAACTGGCGGCGCCCGGCTCCAGGGTCGCGAGCACACTGCGCTTTGCACTGTGCCCGCGCGGTCCGAAAGGGCGTTTCCCTGGCATCGCATCTCACGGATGGGGCATCCCGGAGGGCTCACGCAACAAGGACGCGGCCTGGGAATTCATTCGGTGGTCGACTTCGAATGAACTGCTCACGCGTATGGTCCGAGAGCGGCAACTCGGCTCAGTCACGCGCCGCTCGATCTACGACTCCGCGGAATACCGCAAGGTGATTACCGTGAACGGTCAGGACACCGGGCAGATCGTCCTCGACACCATCAAGCACAGCGAGCAAGGTCACATGAAGTACCGGACCGTGCCCGTGTATCCGCAAGTGAACGTTCAGCTCAACCAGGCCATCGGCCGGATCGTCTCTGGCCAGATGAGCGCTCGCGATTCGATGAACCAGGCCCAGACCGCTGTTCTGGCTGACTTCCGTCGCGCTGGTGTCAAGATCTGAGCGGGTCGGCGTCAGCACCGAACGAGGGCTGGGCTGAGCGGCGTCAGCGCCAGCTGCTTTTTGGACTCGGTCCCGCTCTCTTGGTGCTGTCCTCGCTGACGGTGGTACCAGCGGTTTACCTTGCGCTCACGGCGCTCACACCGCTGAATCTAGCGAATCCCCAATCCGCGTGGAACTTCGACGACCCGCTGGGGAATTTTGTCAGCATGTGGGAAGACCCAAAGTTCAGCCACTCGGCGACGGTTCAGGTGCACTTGTCTGTGGCCTCGGTGGTCTTACAGCTGTTGATCGGGCTTGGAATAGCCCTCTTGTTGCACACCACCACGCGCATCCGCGACCTCGCGCGGTCTCTTCTCCTGATTCCGATGGTGTTGCCACCCATCGTGGTTGGCATTGTTTGGCTTGCACTTTTCACGGTGGACATTAGCCCGATTCACCGGGCCTTGGCGTGGATCGGTTTCCCGGTGGGCCCGTTGTTAACGAATCCATCCACGGCGCTGTGGGCAGTCATTTTTGCGGGCACTTGGCAGAACTTTCCATTTGCGATGCTGATGTCACTGGCAGCGCTCAAGATGGTGCCTGACAGCCCACTGGAGGCTGCCCGGATCGATGGCGCCAATGCATGGCAAACCTTCTGGTACGTACGCCTGCCACTGATCGCCCCGACGCTCGTAGTTGCCGGGTTGTTCATGCTGATCGACAGCGTTAAAGCTTTCCCCTTGATTTTCATCATGACCGACGGCGGTCCCGGTGATGTGACCGAGGTGACCAATTACTACGTGTATCGGCAAGCCTTCAGCTTTTCTTTGTGGGGATACGCCAGTTCCATCGCGGTGACGTTGGTGGCTGCCGTATTCCTGGTGAGCTATGCCATCGACCGCCTGACCACACGGCTTGATCGAATGCAGGGCGGTCAGTCATGAGCGCTGCCCAAGACACTGTTAAGCAACGTCGCCGGCGACGATTCCCCGAGCACTGGGCGGGAGATGTCTTCACCATTGTGCTGACGATTTTGGTCCTGTTTCCCTTTTTCTGGCTAATTCAGGTTTCTTTCCGTCCAAATGCAGACATTTTTGGGAGTGACATCTTTTTCACGCCCACCCTTGAACACTACCGGGCCCTGTGGAAGGGAAATTTTCCAGGCTCGTTTATCAACAGCATCGTCTCGAGCATTTCGGCGACGGCGTTAGCCATGCTGCTGGGGGTTCCCGCGGCCTATGCCCTGTCCCGTGCCAAATTCAAGGCAAGTCGTGGGGTTCGGCTTTGGATCCTTGTCACTCGCATGGCGCCGCCGGTCGCGTTCACCATTCCGCTGTTTATCGCCTACAAGTTGCTCCAGCTTCATGACACGCGACTCGGTCTCGTCATCGTGTACCTCACCTTCAGCTTGGCACTGGTGATCTGGATGATGAAGCCGTTTTTTGATGCGGTACCTCCGCAGCTCGAAGAAGCAGCAGCCATCGATGGCTGCGGGACCTGGCACACGTTTTTGTTGATTACCCTTCCACTGGCCGCACCGGGCCTGGCAGCGACCGCAGTGATTTGCTTCATCCAGGCATGGAATGATTTCTTCTTTGCGCTGATCCTCACTCGAACCAATGCGTCTACCGCGCCGGTCGCCATTGTGGGATTCATTCAGTACTCCGGATGGGAGTGGGGGCGCATGGCTGCGGCGGGCACGCTTGTTATGGCGCCGGTTGTGATTTTTGCGGTAATGGTTCGCCGGTACCTGGTTCAGGGCTTAGCGGCCGGAAGTGTCAAAGGGTAAATCAAAGAATGTCAGCTGTGCGATTGGAAAACGTGTGCAAGTCATTCGGCAACGTACACGTTGTCAAGAACGTCACCCTTGATCTCCCGCCAGGGAGCCTGACGGTACTTCTGGGGCCGTCAGGTTGTGGCAAGACCACGACCTTGCGAATGCTTGCGGGCCTTGAGTCCGTCACTAGCGGTCGGATCAGCATCGGAGATATTGACGTCACCGATCTGGACCCTCGCGATAGGGACATTGCAATGGTGTTTCAGAACTACGCGCTTTATCCGCATATGTCTGTGGCCGAGAACATGGGGTTTGGGCTGCGCATGCGCCACATCAATCGTTCAGAAATCGATCGACGCATCCAGTCGGCGTCTGAGCTGCTCGGACTGACACAGCTTCTGCAGCGCAGACCCCGGCAACTGTCTGGCGGTCAAATGCAAAGAGTAGCGCTTGGTCGTGCCCTGGTTCGCGATGCAGAGGTTTTTCTTCTGGATGAGCCTCTCTCTAACCTCGATGCCAAGCTTCGGGTCCTGATGCGTGAGGAAATCTACAAACTTCAACGCCGCATTGGCAAGAGCATGGTCTACGTTACCCATGACCAGATTGAAGCGATGACGCTGGCCGACCAGATTGCCATTATGCGAGATGGACAGGTGCAACAGGTGGGTGCTCCTTTGGAAATCTTTGACGCCCCCATGAATCTCTATGTTGCGACGTTTATCGGTACACCTGAGATGAATATCTTGGACATGGTGCGGGATGGAGAACAGTTCACCTCTGCCGGGGCCTGCGTAGCAGTCGGTGGTGCAATGCCGCAAGTGGGCCAGGGGAGCTCTGTCAAGGTTGGGATCCGCCCCGACCACATCCATATTGCTACAGATTCGACGCAGGCTTCAGGCTTTTTGCACGTGGATGTGTGCGAGCAGTTAGGGACGACGACACTTCTTTCGGGCCGTCTTGGTGAACAGGGCATGCGGGCCCTGGTACCACGACTTAATGCGCGTGTTGGGGATCGTATTCCGATTCGTTTGAGCGCTGACCACTTGCATTTTTTTGATCGGAACACGGGGCTGCGATTGCCGAGGGTCTGAGGTGCCTACTACCCCCCTTGGGTGCACGTGCTCTACGCGTTCGCTAGTATCTTTCGTTGATGCGACCGGGGTTCTCTTGAGTCTCGCCCCCCTTTCTCACACCAGGCTTCTCCCTCTGCACATCGACGGGCAGCCATGACCTGGTCGGCGTCCACTTGGGGCGCCCCTGTTCCGTAAGGCACCCACCCAAACGTGGCCGCACGAAAGCTTCGCGTGTGAATGACGCGCGCCTCGTGCAGAGTTTGTTGGGCATGGGCAGATAAAAGAAATCGACGGATTCAATGTGAGGGGCCGGCATTAACGCGCTCCTGATTCGAAAATACCCAATGAACGGTTCTTCTGCGCGGTATCGCCCGCCAGCAGCCGCCCGTTCATGGCGATGTAGACGCCGGGCGCTGACAGTCTCGCCGCTGCGACGGCAAATCCGAGATTAAATGACGCGTCTGAGTCGACGACTTCGGCGGGTACCATGGCCCCGGTCAGTACGATGGTCGCGCCTAGCCCGGCCTTCGCCAGCACTTGCGCGGTCTGCGCCATGGTGTCAGTGCCGTGAATGATGACGATGGATTGTTCTGGAGATACGTGGCAGGCGTCGAGAATCTGAGTCCGGTGGGCCGCGGTCATGTCGAGGCTGTCCATCAGCATGAGCACCTGCAGGCTGAAGGGCTCAAGCACGCGGGCGGTGCGCAGCATGTGTGTGAGATGGGTCTGACTGAACGACAGCGAACCGCTTAAGGGATCATAGTGCTTGTCGAAAGTGCCGCCGGTGGCGATGATACGAAGCGACATAGCGTAAGGCTCCTGAGGATCGGGGCCGGGCCGGCGACCAAGGATGGGCCGGTCGCCCGCCTGATGCTTGGAAAGAGTGTAGCGTGCGTGATCGTACGTGCGTCACGAAAGGATCTAAACGATGACACTGCCTAGTGAAGACCAGAGGCTTGCCTGGATTACCGGGGGCGGGACAGGGATCGGGCTTGCCTGTGCCCGGGCATTGGGGCGAGCTGGTTGGCGGCTTGCCTTGAGCGGTCGCCGCCCAGAGGTGTTGGCGCAGGCCGTGTCGGCTCTTGCGACTGAGCATATAGCCGCGCAGGCGTATCCACTGGATGTGGCCGATGGCGAGGCTGTGATTGAGGTCGCACAAGCCATCGCCCGGGCACAGGGCCCTATCGGGGCGCTGATCTGCTCGGCAGGCACCAATGTGCCCAAGCGCCGCTGGGACGAATTAACGCCGCAGGCATTCGCACAGGTCACGGCGATCAATCTGTCGGGCGTCGCCTACTGCGTCACGGCGGCCTTGCCCAGCATGCGCGAGGCGCGCTCGGGCTCTATCGTGGTGGTGTCATCATGGGCCGGATGGCGCTATCTGCCCTTGGCAGCGGCGGCGTACGGTGCGAGTAAGTACGGCCTGTCACCTCTGGTCGAGTCGATCAATGATCAGGAGTGTCGGCACGGCATTCGCGCCACCCTGCTGTGTCCTGGGGAGGTGGCCACCGACATTCTGCTGACGCGGCCCGTAGCGCCCGCGCCGGAAGAAATTGCCCGCATGCTGCGTGCCGACGACGTCGCACAGGCGGCGTTGTATGCCATACAGGCGCCTCGGCATGTGTGTCTGAATGAGATCGTGATCACCCCCACCTGGAACCGCTTTTACACCGGTGTGGCCGAGGCCAGCCAAAGCCGCGGCCCAGCGCAGAACTAACGTGCTTCTTCGGGGATGGCGCAAGACAGCAGCGCCTGCCAGGCCTCCTCGGTACGCGGCCAGCGACGAGGGTCGCGCTCATTGAGCATGCGCAGGAGCGTGGGTATTTGCCACGCGGGTGGTTCGCCGAGGGCGCGGGGCGCTTCGTGCCAAAGCTGACGAACGACAGCGGCTTCGACCTCAAAGCGCGCAGCCAGTGCCTCGATGATGGCGCGGTCTTGGCCCGTATCGACGGCTTGTCGTAGTCGTTGGCGCACCAGCTGCGTGGTTGTTGAGTGATGCTCGTCAAGGGGTTTAGCTAGGGCGCAGTCGATAGGGCTTAAGGGAGTTGCTGCGTTGAACAGCGGTTTATCGAAGAGCTCGGGTAGCGCGTCCGGATGGGGTGCTATGCGATCGGCAGCGTCGAGGGGCGCGAGCTCAGAGACCAGAAAATTGGCTAAGGCAGGAAGCCTGGCCAGGAGATGTGCGCGCAGCGGCGCATGCTTTGGGGCCAGGCGCAGCCAGTTGTAGCAGCCCAGGTGTTTGCCCATGCGCGCCCGGGCTAGATGCGTGAGCGTGAGGGGATCGAGACTTTCCTCGATGAGACTGGCCATTCGGGCATCTACTGCGGCCTCGCGCAGATCGACGGCACGCAGGGCGCGGCCGTAAAGGTAGACATCGATGATTCCCTCGCGCAATGCCTGCCTGAGGCTGGCCAGGTAGTCAGGATGACGGCCTGAGTGATCGAAGAGAGTGGTCGCTGATGAGGGCTCCAGGCGATGGGCTTGGTCGAGGTGCCGACCCCAGTCACTGCGTCGGCGATCGAGCACGCTCAGCATTTCGTCGGACAGCGCAGACAACAGCAGATCGAGCGTGTGATCAGAGCCGTAGTGGTCGCTTGAATTCATGCCGGCTCTAACCGACGCCAAAGGAGTGACAGCCGTTTGGTGCGCGAGCATGTCGACCAGTAGGCGCAGTGTACGGTCACTCAAAAGCGCTCGGAAGTCATATACGAGTCGCTCGCGATCTATGCCCAGAAAACGAATATGCAAGCCCCAGCTTCGCACCAGCTGCGAAAAAATGGGATTGCGCATCAGCGAAAGGCGTGAACCCAGAGGCAGGCATAGCGCCAGCATGCGCCAATCGCTGGACGGATTTTGAAACACCAGAGCACGCGGGCTGGCCAGATAAACGGCGCTTAAATGCGCGAGCTCGGGGCCTGCGGTGCCGGCGTCGAGTAGTTCATCGTCGACCGCAAGTCGGTCAACAAACAGGCGCAGGCAGGCGCTCATGGAGTCGACCGAGGCTGACTTGGTTTCATGGGAGCCGGGCGCCGTAAGGCGCGAAGCGAAACCTAGGCGAGCGCTTGAGAGGAGCCCTCAAGCGACGATTCAATCGGCTCGCTTGGCAAAGGCCAGCAGGCCCGCACCCGCCAGCAGCACAGCCGCGCCGACCAGCGAACGCGCAAGAGACCCTCGCAACAAGGCTTCGAGTGAGCATAAAAGGCCTGCCACCAGCACGATGCGTGCGGTGCCGGCCGTGCGCTGGGCTGGGCTGAGCTGAGTCATAAACTCCAATCTACCGGAGAATCAAGTCCCTGAAAACCGTATGGATTCGTTTGTTGCGTAAATCAGAAAAGCCCACGCTGAGCCCCAGCGGCGTTAATACTTAAACGCTCTGCGATGGTGATTTGCCGTTCGCCTGGAGTGATGTCGATGCGATCACCGGCCTGTACTTCGCCGCTGGTGACGACCGTTGCGTAAAAGCCGGAAAAGCCAGACTGCACCATCATCTTGGCCGCCATGCGCAGTTGCAGGTGTATGTCCAGCTTGAAGCAGGGCTCGCGCGGACGGGTAACCCGCAACACCACAGAGCCTATGGTCAGATGATCGCCAATCCAGACCTCACGTTCGAGCAGACCTCTGACCAGCAGGTTTTCGCCCAAAGCACCCGCGTCGGGGAGCGGTGGTCGATGAAATTGCGCCCGCAGCTGCTGCCAAAATGCGTAGTGTTCTGAGGGGTAAAGATAAACGGCCTGGGTAGGTGCCCCATGGATGCCTGGCTCGACGGACTCGTCTCCAGCAAGACCTTGCGTGTCGACCCGGCAGCGGACGGGATTTTGCAGGGTGCTTATCGGGTGTTTTGCAATGGCGCTGTGCACGGCACCAGTGCGCGAGAGAAGCGGCGCGGCCCGCCCGACGCACACGCTGAGGAGTTGGGCCAATGGCATCGTGAGCTTGAATGCGCTTTTTGTGCTGGCGGGCCTGTGAGACAGGCGCTCAGCTGATCTGCGGGTGGCCGAGCGCGCGCAGCCCCTGGTCGCACAGCAACTGACCTGTGCGGGTGATAGCCCGCGCCCAGGCGTCACCCGCCGGCCGGAAAGCCTCAAGCATCTCGGCCTTAATGGCATGTCCCTGTGCATCGCCGGGATTGCCGTAGTTGTGCAGCCAGTTGTCGGCCCGAAATGCCGCCACGACCCGATCGGTGGGATGAGTGCCGAATTCAGGCGCGGCATAGGCAAACACGCAGCCCGGCGCTAGGGCGCGTGCAACGCCTTGTTCGAGCAGGCCGTGCAGAGGGGGCGATACAGAGGCTTCAGACTGAACCGACGTGACCGACTCGCCCCAGATGCGGCGTGCTTCCAGGTAGCTGGGACTGGTGGGAGATGCACCTGTGAGCAGTTGGCACGCGCCCGAGTCGCCGAGTCCGGTGTGCACATCGAGCCAGGCCACCCAGTACGCTGCGCCCAGGTATTGCCCTACCCAGTCAAGCAGCAGTTGGGTGCTCGCCTCGGGCCGGTGGCCGCCGAACTGGATGCCCCTGGGATGACGGTATTGCCCTTCGGCTATCACTCGTTGCAGCGTTCGCTCACCGTATTGCGCGGCCCAGAGTTTGAGTTGTTGCTGGCGTCGCGCTTCCGCGTCGGGGTCAAGATCGGGCGGGTTCAGGCATTCAAATAGCGATTCATAATCGGGCGAACATAGAGTGGGATCGAAGCGCTGCTGAAAATTTCGGTTGAGGTCGACGTTGGATTCGTTGACGCGACGCAGCCATGCGAAACCGTAGGGGTTGAGCGCATGCAGCAAAACCAGTGCGCAGTCATCTGGCAGCCGCAAGCCTGTCAGTTGCCGAGAGGCCAGCTGCAGCTGAATGGCGGCACCGCAGAAACCCTCGACGCCGTGCGTCCCGCTGGCCAGCACAAAAGCCCGCCGTGGCCTGCGTGACCCGATAATGAGCATATCGATCGACAGGGTCTCGCCCTTGGGTCCGCGCTGACCGATGTCTAAGGCTTCGTGATGAACCGGCAGGCTTGCGGCGGCCACGGCGGCAATGAGCCGTTCGCGCGAGTGCGCGT
Organism: Pseudomonadota bacterium; assembly: GCA_039800325.1. GTDB lineage: Bacteria > Pseudomonadota > Gammaproteobacteria > Burkholderiales > Burkholderiaceae_E > SYIM01. The sequence goes on from JBDLQY010000168.1 coordinate 24,009, forward strand.
ACGAGGCGGAGAACCAGCCCAGCGGATCATCGGGAGTCTGCACGAGTCGCCTCTGTCAGAGGACTTCAAGCACCAGACCGGGCAGCGCGAGGCCGTCGATGCGCGTGCGCCAGTGGTCACCCGCCTCAAGTGGCTGCGCGTCGGTCAGCGTGCCGGTGGTGATGATGTCGCCCGCCTGAAGGCGACGATGACGCTTGGCGAACTCTTGCATGAGGTGGCTCAGCGCATGCATAGGCCCGTCGAGAACCACGGCTCCTGTGCCCTGGGCATGCTCGGCGCCATTCTTGTCGAGAATCAGGCGGAATTCGGACAGCCGTTTTAGGATTTGCGTGGTGCCGACGCCAAGCGACGTGGGTGCAACGCGTTGTCCGACGAGCAGGGCACCATGGAGCCCCTGTGCCGCTAGGCCTTCAGCCGCCGAGAACTTCCAGGACGGATAGGGGCTTTGCACGATTTCATATCCGTGAGCGATCCATTCGCAGGCAGCGAGCAGGGCCTGTGGAGAATGATCGGCTGGCTCGGCGGCAAGCCTGACGACAATTTCGGGTTCGAGTCGGCCTTGAATGTAATTGGACCGATGGATTCGCACCGTTTGAGTATCGAGCAGATGCAGTGTGCTGTCGTAAATCGGGCCCCAGATAGGGTGGCTGACGCCGTAGATTGGCCAGATGCTGCGATTGGTAAAGCCGATTTTCCAGCCGACCTGCTGTTCGCCGCGAGCGAGCCGCGCGGCCAGAATCTCAGAAGCGATGGCCTCGCCGGCTGAAAGCGCGGACAGGGGTGGGTTGCTGGAACGGTCGATGAGCGTGTGCTCGTCCATGCAGCGTAGCAGTTGAGCGGCTTGTAGCACTGGGGGATTCATAGGGGTCATTTTAAGGGGCTGATTTGGGTGGCGGGTATAAAATCGCGGGTTTTTGTGGCCCGACACCGGGTGGGCTTGTCGAGCATTCAGTACGCTCCGAATCAGAAAACGCCGCGTTTGGGGCGCAGGCAGCTGCGGTTTGCAGTGCCAGCTGTTCCCAGTCAGTCGCTGGCCAACCGGGTACAGAACCGCAGGAGAGACAATCCATGAACGCAGCTCTGAATGTTTCAAGCCTGGCGGCGGTCCCCGATTTCGTCAAGCACGCGCGGCTGGCGCGGTGGGTGGCCGAGGTCGCGGCGCTGACTGAGCCCGCGCAAGTAGTCTGGTGTGATGGCTCCCAGGCCGAGTATGACCGCCTGTGCGAGTTGATGGTTCAGGCAGGAACCCTGCGCCGCCTAAACCCTGAAAAACGCCCGAACTCCTATCTTGCCTGGTCCGATCCCAGTGATGTGGCTCGGGTGGAAGATCGTACCTTTATCTGCTCGGCCCATCGCGATGATGCGGGTCCCACGAATAACTGGGTTGCACCCGACGAAATGCGTGCCACCCTGTCGGGCTTGTTCAAGGGCGCCATGCGTGGTCGCACCTTGTACGTCGTACCCTTCTCAATGGGGCCGCTGGGCAGCCCCATCGCTCACATTGGTGTGGAGCTTACCGACAGCCCCTATGTGGTGGTCAGCATGCGCGTGATGACCCGCATGGGTCGTGCGGTCTACGATGTGCTGGGCCACGACGGCGAGTTTGTGCCCTGCGTGCACTCCGTGGGCAGCCCGCTGGCGGCGGGTCAGGCGGATGTCCCCTGGCCTTGTAATCCCACCAAATACATTGTCCACTTTCCAGAGACGCGCGAGATCTGGTCGTTCGGATCGGGCTACGGCGGCAATGCGTTACTGGGTAAAAAGTGCTTTGCGCTGCGCATCGCCTCCACCATGGGGCGGCGCGATGCAGCCGAGGGCCACGCTGGCTGGCTGGCCGAGCATATGCTGATTCTGGGCGTTACCAGCCCCGAGGGACGCAAATATCACGTCGCGGCGGCTTTTCCATCGGCTTGCGGTAAGACCAACTTCGCCATGTTGATTCCCCCCGCAGGTTTTGAAGGATGGAAGGTCACCACCATTGGTGACGACATTGCGTGGATTAAACCGGACGCCTCAGGCGAGTTGCGGGCGATCAATCCCGAGGCTGGCTACTTCGGTGTGGCGCCGGGCACGAATGCCCGAACCAACCCTAACTGCATGGCTTCGCTGTCGGCCAATACCGTGTTTACGAATGTGGCGCTTACCGATGACGGGGATGTGTGGTGGGAAGGTATGACGGCGGAGCCGCCGGCCCATTTGCGGGACTGGCAGGGCCGAGACTGGACGCCGGCTGATGGTAAGGCGGGTCGCAAGGCCGCGCATCCGAATGCCCGGTTCACGGTGTCGGCCGTTCAGAATCCGGCGATAGACCCGGCGTGGGACGATCCCAAGGGCGTGCGTATCGATGCGTTTATTTTTGGGGGCCGTCGGTCGACCACGGTGCCGCTGGTGACCGAGGCGCGTAATTGGGTTGAGGGCGTTTACATGGCTGCCACCATGGGGTCGGAGACGACCGCTGCGCAGGCTGGCGCTACCGGTGTGGTACGGCGAGATCCCTTCGCGATGTTGCCGTTTTGCGGCTACAACATGTCGGATTATTTCGCGCACTGGCTCGGCTTTGGTGAGAAGCTGCAGGTGCAGGGGGCGCGGCTGCCCGGAATCTACTGCGTAAATTGGTTCCGCACCGATGAGCACGGTCGCTTTATCTGGCCGGGCTTTGGCGAAAACATGCGAGTGCTCAAGTGGATCGTCGAGCGGGTCGGTCGGCGCGCTCAGGGCAGTGAACACGTATTCGGCGTGAGCCCGCGCTATGCCGACCTGCACTGGGAGGGTCTGGACTTCTCCCGGCAGCAATTTGAGCGCATCACTGCGATCGACCGGCAGGCCTGGACGGAAGAGTTCCGGCTTCACGAAGAGCTTTTCCGTTCACTGTCGGACCGCCTTCCGACGGCCTTGCTGACGGTGAAGGCGGCTCTTCAGGAGCGACTGGCGCGCTGAGCGTGCACGGGCGCTGACCCCCATCAACGAACGTGGCGGCTCGGGCGAGCTGAACGCGTCGTTCCCTCTAGAGTGCCGGCTGGTAGAGCGTCTGGAGGTCGGTCGCATGAGCGACGAAGTAGGGTACAGGGCGTGCGGTTCGGCGGGCGAGGGCGAGGCTGCGCCCTGTTTTCAGGCAGGGTCGGGAGCAGCTGGCGGGGGCGGTGTGCCCGACTGCCGGTTATGCGGGCGACAGGTCGCTGGTGTCGGTGATGCAGCCGTGACCGGCTGGGAGGTACGGCTTCGCGAGGGCCAGCAGCTTTACCTTAAGGGGCAGCGCGGCGACAGTATCTTCGTGCTGCGTCGCGGGCTTGTGAAAGAGACGGTGCCTGGCGCTCAGGGCAGCGAACGCATCGCCCGCCTGGTAGGGCCCGGCGGTGCAACCGGACTTGCGGCGATGCTGCAGCAGTCGCATCGACATGGTGCGCAGGTCATCAGTGAAGGTGTGGCGTGTCGTGTGCCTGCGTTCAGACTTAGCCAGGCCCTGCGTGCTGACCCGGCCGTCGCAGGCATGGTGTTGGCCAAGTGGCAGGGCGCAATCGATGACACTGACCGTGTGATCGGGTCATTTTCAACCGGTCCCGCGCGAGCGCGTCTGGCCCGTTTTATTCTGTATCTGGGCGACAGCGTGGGGCGTGGTGCCCGTGTGCGTCGTCGCGAGGCCGCTGAACTGATCGGCGTCACGCCGGTGAGCGTGACGCGGCTGCTGGGCGAGTTCAAGCGGGAGGGTCTGGTGAGTGAGTCGGGGACCCGACTTCAGACCTGGCATGCCGAGCGGCTGCAGGCGCTGGCCGAGCCCGCAGCCTAGCGCGTAGCCAAAGGCGTGCAGGCACCCGCTCGATTTAGTCTCGTGTGGGTGGGCTGCCGGCACCTGCCCGACTCAGTTGGTCGGCTGCTGCGATGGCTGCCAGAAGGCTGGCCGGATCGGCAAGGCCTTGGCCGTGCTCGTCGGTTCGTCCAGCCAGATCGTAGGCGGTTCCGTGATCGGGGCTGGTACGAACAAAAGGAAGCCCCAGCGTGACGTTGACCCCGTCGTCGACGCCCAGGTATTTCACGGGGATCAGACCCTGGTCGTGATACATCGCCACGACGACGTCAAAGTCGCGAAAACCACGCGCACGCATGAAGACCGTATCGGGCGGGAATGGGCCTCGAGCATCAATACCCTGCGCGCGTGCCCTCGCAATGGCGGGCGCGATGATGTCGAGATCTTCACGACCGAACAAGCCAGACTCACCGGCATGCGGGTTGAGTCCCGCCACCGCGATGCGCAGAGGTTTGATACCCGCCCGCGTGAGCGAGCGGTGGGTGATGTTGAGGGTATCCAGCACATTCGCTGCGGTCACCCGGTCGAGCGCCTGGCGCAGCGGCAGGTGAATCGATACCAGCACGACACGAAGCTCAGGATTGACAAGCATCATGCGTACCGCCCCTTCTCCAGCGCCGCTGAGCTGCGCCAGCAGCTCGGTATGCCCGGGGTAGTCGTGCCCCGCCGCCTGCAGGGCCGCCTTGGACAGCGGTGCGGTAACCAGCGCACGAACCTGACCCTGCATCGCGAGTCGGGCGCCGCAAACCACAGCCTGATAGGCCGCTTCGCCGCCCAGCGCATGGTCGTGGCCGCGCGCTAAGCCCCCAGGTACATGCCCGGCGGGCTCGATGTGATCAGGTACCGGCAGCCGCAGGCGCATGGCCTCGGCGCGCAGGTGCTCGGGGTTACCTACGACGACTAATGACAGCCGTCCGGCCAGTGTTGCGCAGGCCTTGAGCGTGATCTCGGGGCCAATGCCACAGGGGTCGCCCATGCTGATGGCGATGGGCGCGTCTGCGAGGCCTGCGGCGGGGTGAGTTGCGAGCCTGTCGGCGGGCACGGCGGTTCTCACGAGTCGGCTTGGTCGGCGAGTTCGATCATCGTCTTAAGCAGCACCGACGCACCGGCGCTTAAGTGCTCAGGCCGGGCATTTTCGATCTCGTTGTGGCTGATGCCGCCTTCGCAGGGAACGAAGATCATGCCGGCCGGGCAAGTGCGACCGACGTAGACGGCATCATGGCCTGCGCCACTGGCCATACGACGCACGGAGTGCCCGAGTGCATGAGCGTGGCGCTCAATGGCAGCCGTGAGCGCGGCATCGAATTGAGTCGGCGGGAAATAGACCACCTCGCGCACCGTGATGGATAGCCCCTGCTCGAGGGCAATCCGGTTAACACTGTCGTGCAGGGCCTGGGCCATGGCGCTTAGGGTGTCATCGCGCGCATTGCGAAGATCGACGGTCATGTCCACACGGCCTGGAATGACGTTGCGCGAGTTGGGGCTTACGATTAGTTGCCCGACGGTGCCACGCGCTTCGTTGGGGTGCTCAAGCGCGATGAGACGAACCTCGGCGATCAGGCTGGCCGCGCCCAACAATGCATCTCGTCTGAGCTTAAGCGGGGTTGGGCCGGCGTGCGCGTCCTGGCCCAGTATCTGCACATCAAACCAGCGTTGGCCCAGTGCCGCCTGTACCGCGCCGATGGTGATGCCCTCGGACTCCAGTATGGGGCCCTGCTCGATGTGGGGCTCGAGGTAGGCGAAGAATGGTGGTGCAGGGTCTCGACCTGCATAGCCGATGTCGGTCAGCGCCTGCCCGACACGAATGCCCTGCAGGTCGGCCTGGGCCAGGCAGTAATCCAGGTCGAAGGCGCCAGCGTAGACGCCAGAACCCATCATGACCGGCGTGAAACGACTGCCCTCCTCGTTGGTCCAGATCGCCACGACCAGGGGGCGTTGGGTACGGATGCCAGCCTCATTCAGTGCGCGGACGACTTCAAGGCCAGCCAGGACGCCATAGTTGCCGTCGAACTTTCCGCCTGAGGGTTGCGTGTCGATGTGGCTGCCAACGGCAACGGGCAGTGCGGCTGCGTCAGTGCCCGGGCGTGTGGCAAAAATGTTGCCGATTGCGTCAACTGAGATGTCACAGCCTGCCTGTCGAAACCAAGCGCAGACGGTGTCTCGGCCCGCACGGTCCAGGTCAGTAAGGGCCAGTCGGCGAACGCCGCCGCGCTCGGTTGCACCGATTTCGGCCAGACTCATCAGGCTGTTCCAGAGCCGATCACGGTCGATGGCGGGCTGTGCGGTGGTCGAAGCTGGCGCGACGGTGGCACTGAGCGCCGCACTTTGTGTCGATGCCGATTCAGGGAAGGAGTTCACCGTTAGGCTCCTGATCATGATGCGAACGGGATGATTCGTTTTATTGTGCCGGATGCCTTCGATCAACACAGCAGTATCCACAGCGGCCTGGCGTAAACTCGCAGCGTGGCATCTGACTGGGGTCGGATGGTGGCTGATCTTTTCAAAGGACCGGCCAGCGCGATTCAATTGACTGGAGACGCTCGTGGGAAGTTCAGACAATATTTTGGCCCAGACTGTTGTGGGTCACTGGATCGGGGGTGCGCGCGTGGCGCCCAGCCCGGGTAGCCGGCATGCGGCGGTATTCAATCCGGCCACCGGAGCCGTAGCGCGCCAGGTGGGGCTGGCCAGTGTTGCTGATGTGCATGCCGCGGTGGCGGCAGCGTCTGCGGCGGCCAGAGCCTGGGCTGAAACACCTGTATTGCGGCGTGCGCGCGTGATGTTTCGCTTCAAAGAGATTGTTGAGCGTCGCGCCGATGAGCTTGCGGCCGTGATCACAGCCGAGCACGGCAAGGTCTTGTCGGATGCGGCGGGCGAGGTTACCCGCGGGCTTGAGGTCGTTGAGTTTGCCTGCGGCATTCCACAGCTGCTTAAGGGCGAGTTCAGCGAGCAGGTGGGCAGCGGCATCGACATGTACTCCGTGCGTCAACCGCTGGGCGTTTGTGTGGGCATTACGCCGTTCAACTTTCCGGCGATGGTGCCTATGTGGATGTTCCCGGTGGCGATAGCCTGTGGCAACAGCTTTGTGTTGAAGCCCTCTGAGCGCGATCCATCGGCGTCGTTGCTGATCGCACAGTGGCTCAAAGAGGCTGGGCTGCCCGACGGTGTGTTCAATGTGGTTCAGGGCGACAAAGAGGCGGTGGATGCCCTGCTGACCCATCCCGACGTCAGCGCGGTCAGTTTCGTGGGCTCTACCCCCATTGCCCGCTACATTCACGATACGGCGGGTGCTCATGGCAAACGGGTTCAGGCCCTGGGCGGGGCTAAGAACCACATGGTGGTCATGCCCGATGCCGACCTTGAGCAGGCAGTTGATGCGCTGATCGGTGCGGCTTACGGTTCTGCTGGCGAACGCTGCATGGCGATTTCGGTTGCGGTCGCCGTGGGCGATGTGGCGGACCGACTGGTGGCCCGGTTGGCGCAGCGCGTTCCGGCCATCCGCATGGGCGATGGCACGGAGGCGGGTGTCGAGATGGGTCCGCTGGTGACCCGCGTCCACGCCGATAAGGTGCTGGGCTATGTAGAGTCGGGTGTTGCCGAAGGGGCGCGTCTGGTGGTTGATGGTCGCGGCCAGTCGGTCAAAGGTCGCGAGCAAGGCTTCTTTGTCGGCGGTTGCCTGTTTGACCATGTTCGCCCTGAGATGCGTATCTACAAAGAAGAGATTTTTGGTCCCGTACTGTCCATTGTGCGGGCGGCGACGTTTGATGAGGCGCTGGCTCTGGTCAACGCCCATGAGTACGGTAACGGCTGTGCCATCTTTACCCGCGATGGCGATGCGGCGCGCGAGTTTTCCTACCGCGTGAAGATCGGCATGGTTGGGGTTAATGTGCCCATTCCGGTTCCGCTGGCCTTCCATTCATTTGGTGGCTGGAAAGCGTCGCTGTTTGGCGACCACCATATGCACGGCCCTGAGGGCGTGCGCTTTTACACTCGGTCCAAGGCGGTTACCCAGCGGTGGCCGGCCGGTATTCGCGCCGGCGCCGAGTTCGTCATGCCCACCATGAAATAGGGTTCAAGATACGCGCGCCGGTGTCGCGTCCGAGGTCGAGGAGGCTGGTTCGATGTCGCTTACGCTGAATGATCCGTCCCTGCTCAGACAGCAGGGCTTTATCGATGGACAGTGGACACAGGCCGACGGGGGTGCGCGGTTTGCGGTTCATGATCCCGCCACCGGTCGGGTATTGGCCGAGGTTGCCGACATGGGTGTGGCTCAAACCCGGCTTGCGATTGAGGCCGCGGCGAGAGCCCTGCCTGGCTGGCGCGCGCGCACGGCCAAAGACCGGGCGGCTGTGTTGCGACGCTGGTATGAGCTGATACTGGCTCACGCTGATGATCTGGCGGCCATCATGACGGCTGAGCAGGGCAAGCCGCTGGCTGAGGCGCGTGGCGAAGTGATTTACGGGGCCTCGTTTGTGGAGTGGTTTGCCGAAGAGGGCAAGCGAGCCTATGGCGAAATCGTCCCAAGTTATGCGGCAGATCGACGCGTTCTGGTCATGAAGCAGCCCATTGGCGTGTGTGCGGCAATCACGCCCTGGAACTTTCCAATTGCGATGATTACGCGCAAGGTGGCGCCTGCCTTTGCGGCCGGTTGCAGTGTGGTTGCCAAGCCTGCCGAGGCAACGCCACTATCGGCCCTTGCGCTGGCCGTGCTCGCTGAACGGGCAGGTTTTCCGCCAGGTGTTTTCAACGTCATTACAGCCGATGGGCCGCGCGCACCGCAGATCGGGCTTGAGCTGTGTACCCATCCCCTGGTGCGCAAACTGTCGTTCACCGGCTCCACTGAGGTGGGGCGCATTTTGCTGCGACAAAGCGCGGATACGGTCAAGAAGTTATCGCTTGAGCTGGGCGGCAATGCGCCCTTCATCGTCTTTGACGATGCTGACCTTGATGCTGCGGTTGAAGGCGCCATCGCGTCCAAGTATCGCAATGCCGGTCAGACCTGTGTGTGTGCCAATCGGCTCTATGTGCAGGAGGGCATCTACGATGCGTTTGCCCAGCGGCTCGCGCAGCGCGTTCAGCAATTCAAGGTTGGCCCCGGCACCGAGTCCGGCGTGAGTATCGGGCCGCTGATTGAGGCCGCCGCTCTCGACAAGGTGAAGGACCATGTAAGCGATGCGGTCCAGCGTGGTGCCAAGATTTTGCTGGGCGGTCAGCCCCATGCCCTGGGGGGCTTGTTTTTTCAGCCCACCATTCTCACCGAGGTCACCCAGGAGATGCGGGTCGCCCGAGAGGAAACCTTTGGACCGGTGGCGCCGCTGTTTCGATTCAAGGATGAGGCGCAGGTTATTGCCATGGCCAACGCCACCGAGTTTGGTCTGGCGGCATACTTTTTCTCGCGCGACATGGGCCGCATCTTCCGGGTCGCCGAAGCGCTTGAAACCGGCATGGTGTGTGTCAACAGCGGCCTGCTGTCCACCGAGGTGGCGCCCTTTGGAGGAGTCAAGCAGTCGGGGCTTGGGCGTGAGGGTTCGCGCCACGGACTCGACGAATACCTTGAAATCAAGTACGTGTGTCTGGCTGGCATTCAGTAAGGTTAGAGGCCGGCGGTCAGACATGCTAGCGGCTGTGTGAGCGGCGTCGCTTGGGCTGCGCCTGAGGCAGCGAGTCGAGGAGGTTGAGGCCATGAAAATACGGGCGGCGGTGCTTAGAAAAATCGGCTTGCCGGCGCCCTATGCTCAAAGTCGTCCGCTCACTATTGAGACGGTCGAGCTTGCACCACCCCAGATGGGCGAGTTGACGGTGCGTATTCGGGCAGCGGGGCTTTGTCATTCAGATCTGTCGGCGATCAACGGTGATCGAGTCTGGCCCTTGCCGCTGGTGGTTGGCCATGAGGCAGCCGCTGAAGTCGTGGAGGTGGGCGCGGGCGTGTCTGATCTGGTCGTGGGCGATCATGTGGCGCTGGTGTTTCGTCCGGCCTGCGGGTCCTGCGTGAACTGTTCAGTGGGCAGGCCTTCGCTGTGCGGTCCGGGCGGTGAGTCCAATGCCTCAGGAAGTCTCCTGGGCGGTTATCGTCGGCTTTCGTCGGTCGCCTCAGGCCCGATGCGTAGTACCGACTCGTCGGACGAGACCTTGCATCATCACCTGGGCTGTTCAGCTTTTGCCGAGTACGCCACCGTGTCGCGTCGCTCGGTGGTGCGAATTGATCCCAGCCTGCCTTGGGACATTGCCGCCCTGTTCGGTTGTGCGGTCATCACTGGTGCTGGCGCAGTGGTCAACACGGCCCGCGTAGAAGCGGGCGCTCGGGTTGCGGTGGTGGGGCTGGGCGGCGTGGGTTTTGCAGCGCTCCTGGCCGCCAGAGCGGCTGGTGCGCGGCAGATCATCGCGATTGATCGGGTGCCCGCCAAACTTGATCTGGCCCGCTCCTTGGGTGCCAGCGATGTGGCGTTGGCCGATGATGCTCATGTCGCGGCTCAGGTGCGTGATCTGAGCGCGGGTGGGGTGGACTACGCGTTTGAAATGGCCGGTAGTGTGACGGCGCTTGAGCTGGCCTACCGCATTACCGCTCGGGGTGGCACAACGGTCACCGCAGGACTGCCCAATCCGCAGGCCCTGTGGCCTCTGCAGGCGGTGAGTCTGATTGCCGAAGAGCGCACCCTTAAGGGCAGCTATCTGGGGTCTTGCGTCCCCTCACGAGATATTCCCCGCTTTATTCAGATGTACCAGCGGGGCCTGCTGCCGGTGGATGTCCTGCTATCGGAGCGCCTTACCCTGGATGAGATGAATCCGGCGCTCGATCGGCTGGCCCGCGGTGAGTCGGTGCGCCAGATCATCATGATGGATCAGGGCTAAAACTGGGGCGTGCGCATGCGAGATACATTTGACTACGTCATTGTGGGGGCTGGTACGGCGGGATGCCTGCTGGCCAATCGGCTGTCGGCAGATCCGTCGGTCCGGGTGCTGCTTCTGGAGGCCGGCGGTCGAGACGACTATCTCTGGATTCATATCCCGGTCGGCTATCTGTACTGCATTGGCAATCCGCGTACTGACTGGATGTTTTCCACCCAGGCCGAGGCTGGGCTGGGTGGGCGCAGCATTAAGTACCCGCGTGGTCGCGTCTTGGGCGGTTGTTCCTCCATCAACGGCATGATTTACATGCGCGGGCAGCGCGCCGACTATGAGCGCTGGGTCGCGGCCGGAAATCCGGGCTGGGGCTGGGATGAGGTTTTGCCGTACTTCAAGCGTCATGAGAACTATCATGGGCTTGACCAGGGTGGCAGCGACGCCTTGCACGGCCATGGTGGCGAATGGCGCGTCGAGCGGCCGCGGGTGCGCTGGGAGATTCTCGATGCATTCCGGCAGGCCGCGGCCAGCCTGGGCATTCCGCCCGTTGATGACTTCAACCGGGGCGATAACCATGGTTGCGGCTACTTTGAGGTCAACCAGCGGCAGGGCATTCGCTGGAACGCGTCAAAGGCGTTTTTGAAGCCCGTACGCAAGCGCGCCAATCTTGAGATCTGTACAAAGGCGCTGGTGCACAGCCTGATATTTGCCGCTGATGGTTCGGGTCGTGTCACCGGGCTGCGTTTCAGCCAGGCCGGCGAGGCGGGGCTTGTGCAAGTCAACGCGCATCGTGAAGTCGTTCTTGCCGCTGGCGCGATCGGTAGCGTGCAGGTTCTCGAGCGATCGGGCATTGGCGATCCCACCGTGCTGTCCGCAGCCGGGATAGTTCCGCGGGTTAATCTCCCGGGCGTTGGGGGCAATCTGCAGGACCATCTGCAGCTGCGGCTGATCTATCGAGTCAACGGTGTAAGCACGCTTAATCAACAGGCGGCTAGCCTTGCCGGGCGTGCCCGCATGGCCCTGCAGTACGCTTTGTTTCGTTCCGGCCCTATGGCTATGGCGCCCAGCCAATTGGGCGCATTCGCGCACTCTGACGACGGTGTGCCCAGCCCCGACCTGGAATACCACGTGCAGCCGCTGTCGCTGGACCGCTTCGGTGAGCCCTTGCATCGCTTTGCTGCGTTTACCGCATCGGTGTGCAACCTGCGGCCGAGTTCGCGCGGCACTGTCCATGTGGAGAGCGCTGATCCCGAGCAGGCGCCGCGCATCGCACCGTCCTATCTCAGCACCGAGCACGATCGGCAGGTGGCCGCGCGCGCCATTCGACTGACGCGTCGCATCGCAGCTGCGCCGGCACTCGCCCGATATGCGCCCCAGGAGTATTTGCCGGGTGCGCAGGCGCAGACCGAAGAGGCGCTGATCGAGGCCGCCAGACAAATCGGCACCACCATTTTTCACCCGGTGGGTACCTGTCGGATGGGTCCCGCGCAGGATGCTGGGGCGGTGGTTGATGCGCGCCTTCGGGTCCACGGCGTACCAGGGCTGCGCATCGCCGACGCTTCGGTGATGCCTTGTATAACCTCGGGCAACACCAATTCGCCCACGTTGATGATCGCTGAGCGTGCCGCCGAGATGATGCTGGCAGATGCCCAGCGCTCGGCGTAAGCGATGCGGGCATTGACCAGGCGGCGAATGGGCCTTGTGGGTATGGGTGTAACACCGGCTTTGCATCGGGTCGTGCGCCTCGAATCGCAAGAGAGCGAGTGCTCGCTCTCGGTTTGGATAGCTTAAATACTTAATTTTCGTGAAGTTGCTGCAATTGGGTTAGCGCTTTAATCGACGAGAGAGGGTATGGAACAGGTTGATGTACTGATCGTGGGTGCGGGCGTTATCGGACTTGCTATTGCACGTGAACTGGCGATGCAGGGTCGAGAAGTGGTTGTGCTGGAGCGCGAGCAGCAGTTTGGAACCGAGACCAGTTCGCGCAGCAGCGAGGTGATTCACGCGGGCCTTTACTACACCCCGGGCGGACTAAAGGCCAGGCTTTGTGTAGAGGGGCGACATCTTCTTTACCGCTATTGCGCTGAGCGCCAGGTAGCTCACAGGCGATGCGGAAAGCTGATTGTTGCGACCGCTGAGTCGCAGAAGCCAGCGCTTGAGCGGGTTGAGGCACGCGCTCAGGCCGCTGGCGTATTCGAGTTGCAGTGGCTTGACGGTGCGCAGGCCAGGCGACTGGAGCCAGCCTTACGCTGTGAGTTGGCCTTGCTGTCGCCCGAAACCGGCATCATCGACAGTCACGGTCTGATGCTGGCGCTGTTGGGAGAGGCCCAAGACCATGGCGCTATGTTGGCTGTCGCGAGTCGATTCGAGTCGGCCAGGGTTCTTGCCGGCGGAGGCTTTGAAGTCAGGGTAGCCGCCGGAGACTCCGAGGCGGTGGGTGCAGGGTCAACCGAGACGATGACGCTGCGGTGTCGCACGCTGATCAACGCGGCCGGGCTTCACGCGAGTAAGGTCGCGCGCGCCATTGAAGGCATAGACGCCTCCAGCATCCCTGAAACCCAGTTTGCCAAAGGAAACTATTTTGTTGTGACCGGTGGGTGTCCGTTTACGCGTTTGATTTATCCGACACCCAATGAGGTTGGGCTGGGCGTACATCTCACGCTCGACCTGGCCGGCCAGGCTCGGTTTGGGCCGGATGTCGAATGGGTATCCGCGATCAACTACGACGTTGATCCGGGTCGCTGCCAGTCGTTTTACGACACAGTTCGGGCGTATTGGCCTGGGCTGCCCGACGGAGCCCTTGTTCCAGGCTATGCAGGGATCAGACCTAATCTGGTGGGTCCGGGAGCGCCGTCGGGTGACTTCCGACTGGAGGGTCCGGCCGTTCATGGCGTCTCTGGCCTGCTCAACCTTTTGGGCATGGAGTCGCCGGGTCTCACCGCTTGTCTGGCGATCGCACGTGAGGCATGTGCTCGCCTCGAGGAATGACGATGTTTCACGTGAAACGCATTCGCGCAGGTCGTCGAGACCTTGCAGGGGTCTCGATTCGTTAGGCGGGCTAGCGGGCGGGGAGAGTCTGAGCGGTCGCGCGACAGCCTGCACCCGTTGCGGATTGAGGCGGCCACGATCCCATCGAGTTGAGCCACGAGGGCTGCGAGGGTCAAGGCCCCGCAGGCTGGGTGCGGACTACCGCTCGATAGATCGTGCCGGTTGCTAGTCAGCGAGCTAAGACCTCCCCGGCGTATCCACCCACTGATTACCTGGATATAGGATGGCGCAAAGCGGGAGAGAACCATACCCCGGGCAGCTTGCGCGCCACGTCCGGTATTCACTCGGAAGCACGTCCTTGAGCCTTTGTCTTCGGGGTGGCGAAGGGGGCGCAGCATCTGTCGGGGACGACAGGATCAACACGCCAGGGCCTTAGACGCGTGGTCCATGTGTCCTGTGCACAAGGTCTGACGTCCTCCCTGTGGGACGACGAAGCAGGATACCGCTGAGTCTAGGGTCTTTAGGCGTGGAGGCCTATCCCATGACAGGTCAGACCGTTGTGACCGTGCCTGTGGCATCCGTCGGTTCGACTGTTTCACGTGAAACCATCGAGACAAGGCGATAAGCCCAACAAGCGCCGAGCTATCCCGATATTTTTGATGGAGCCATCGGTAAGGCGGTACGTAGGATCCAATAGATTGAGCACTGCGCCCAGGGCCGTGTTGTAATCGGAATCTATTGTGGCGATACAGGCGAAGCGCCTATCCGCCGGTCAGCATAGGCCGTCTACGGGCTAACGACCTCGCGCATTGGCGCGATTTCCGATAGCATTGCCGGCCTTTTGGACAGAGGGGGCGCCGGCCGCCTGCTCGTCCCACTGCGAACGACGGGGCAGAGTGATGCAGTTTCCAGAATTTTTTGATGTGATTGTTGTCGGTGGTGGCCATGCCGGCACAGAGGCTGCGCTGGCTAGCGCGCGCGTAGGCGCAAAAACGCTTCTGTTAACCCACAGCATTGAGACTCTGGGACAGATGTCGTGTAACCCCTCTATCGGGGGCATCGGCAAGGGGCACCTGGTCAAGGAGATCGACGCGCTGGGCGGGGCCATGGCTGCGGCGACCGATGAAGCAGGAATACAGTTCCGAATCCTGAATGGCAGCAAAGGCCCCGCGGTCCGGGCTACGCGTGCACAGGCTGACCGGGTTCTTTATCGCCAGGCGATTCGAGGTCGACTGGAGAACCAGCCCAATCTCACCCTGTTCCAATCGGCCGTCGATGATGTGCTGGTGGAGGGGGAGCGTGTATCGGGTGTTGTTACGCAGTTGGGTGTGCGGTTCAGCGCACGCGCGGTCGTGCTGACCACGGGCACGTTCCTGAATGGGTTGATTCATGTGGGCATGAGTCACTATGCAGCGGGTCGGGCGGGGGATCCGCCCGCCGTGTCCTTAGCGCAAAGACTCAAGGAGCTTCAGCTTCCCCAGGGGCGGCTCAAGACGGGTACCCCGCCCAGAATCGATGGTAGAACCATAGACTTTTCTCGTTGCGAAGAACAGCCAGGTGATCTCGATCCGGTTCCGGTCTTCTCTTTTCTGGGAACGGCTGACCAGCATCCACGGCAACTGCCCTGCTGGATCACGCATACCAACGAGCGTACCCACGACATCATTCGCGGCGGCCTTGACCGAAGCCCGCTCTATGCGGGGGTCATCGAAGGCGTCGGACCGCGCTACTGTCCGTCTATCGAAGATAAGGTGCACCGCTTCGCACACAAGTCATCGCATCAGATCTTTCTTGAACCTGAGGGCTTGAGCACGAATGAGTTCTATCCCAATGGAATCTCCACCAGCCTGCCTTTCGATGTGCAGATAGAACTGGTGCATTCCATTCCAGGTCTTGAACAGGCGCATCTGCTGCGGCCCGGCTATGCGATTGAATATGATTATTTTGACCCGCGAGGCCTTAAGGCCTCACTGGAGAGCCGCGCTATCAGCGGGCTATTCATGGCGGGGCAGATCAACGGGACGACCGGTTACGAAGAGGCGGCCGCTCAGGGTTTGCTGGCCGGTATCAATGCAGCGCGCCAGACCCGGGCACTTGAAGCGTGGACGCCGCGGCGGGATCAGGCCTACCTGGGCGTGTTAGTTGACGATCTGATCACCCGGGGCGTCACTGAACCCTACCGTATGTTTACCAGCCGCGCTGAGTATCGGCTGAGTCTGCGAGAAGACAATGCAGACCTTAGGCTCACCGAAATCGGGCGCGAACTGGGCTGTGTGGATGATCGCCGGTGGGATGCGTTTTGCCGCAAACGGGATGCCATCGAATCAGAGCTGCAGCGCCTGCGCGATACCTGGGTTAATCCGCGTAGCCTGCCCCCTGAACGTGCTCAGGAACTTCTAGGTCAGACGATAGAGCGGGAATATAGCCTTGCCGACCTTTTGCGCAGGCCCGATGTTGGCTATGACGCGGTTACACAACTTGCGCCCGGCGGTCTCGAAACGCCCGAGGTAATTGAGCAGGTTGAGATACAGCTCAAATACGCCGGCTATATCGTGCGTCAACAGGCAGAGATCGAACGCCAGGCTCACCATGAGTCGCTGGCACTGCCCACTGATTTCGATTATTCGGCCGTGCGCGGTCTGTCCGTTGAGGTGCAACAAAAGCTCTCTAGGCATCAACCGCAGACGCTTGGGCAGGCCGCGAGGATTTCGGGTGTCACGCCAGCGGCGGTCTCTTTACTGTTGGTGCACCTTAAGAAACGCCGACTCACGTCGGGTTTGCCGACGGCGGCCTGAGCTCAGCGCCCCATCCCAGCAGTGCACGCCATGGTCAAATCGATTGATGTGACGCAAAGGTCGGCCGCGACGCCGGGCGATCGAGCATCCGATCAAGCGGCGCGCCTCATGTCCAAGCTATTGCAGCAAGCCCTGATCGAGCTCAATATAGACGTTCCTTCCGACGATAGTGAGCGCATGCTATCGCATCTGAATCTGATCGCCCGATGGAATCGCGTTTACAACCTCACTGCGATCCGTGAACCTGAGCGCATGCTGGTGCAGCATCTGTTCGACAGTCTTGCCGTGGTCCCAGAGCTGCGCAAGCGAATGGCTGCGACGGCCTCCCAAATCATCGACGTGGGAAGCGGCGCGGGGCTGCCAGGCTTGCCGCTCGCGCTGATCTGGACTCAGGCCAGGGTCCATCTGGTTGAGCCTGTTGGCAAAAAAGCGGCGTTTTTGCGCCAGGCTGCCGCCGAGCTTGCGGCGGGGCGGGTTGAAGTTCACGCAACCCGTGTGCAAACGCTGGCCGGTCAGCTTGAACCGCCCGATCTCATCATTTGTCGCGCCTTTGCTTCACTGGCCGAGTTTGTCCATGCCATTGAACCCCTGGTTGCGCCGCACACCTTGGTGGCGGCCATGAAGGGGCAGCGACCGGATGCTGAAATCGCAGAGCTTCCACCGCACTGGTCAGTCCGTGAGCTTTTGCCCATTCAGGTTCCCGGGCTGCAGGCGCAGCGCCACCTGGTAATCCTGGGCGGGCCCAAGTCGCTGACCGCAGCGAATCCCGCGCTCTCCCGTTCGGATTGAAAGGCAGATATGGCCACGTGTTTTGTTGTTGCGAATCAGAAGGGTGGGGTGGGTAAGACCACGACGGCGGTCAATCTCGCCTGCGCCCTGGCGCAACTGAAAGAACGAGTGCTGCTGGTCGATCTTGACCCCCAGGGCAATGCCACCATGGGCAGTGGTATCGATAAACGAACCCTTGAACGCTCGGTGTATCAGGTGATGATTGGTATGGCCCGCGTGAATGAAGCCGTGCTTCATGCCGAAGCGGCTGGCTATGATGTTTTGCCCGCTAATCGTGAGCTTGCGGGGGCCGAACTTGATCTGGTCGAGCTTGAGTCGCGCGAGATGCGATTAGCCGCAGCGCTCGATGAAGTACAGGGGCGCTACGACTTTATTCTCATCGACTGTCCGCCTTCGTTGTCGCTTCTGACCTTAAACGGTTTTTGTGCTGCGCAGGGCGTGATCATTCCGATGCAGTGTGAGTACTACGCGCTGGAGGGGCTGACCGACCTGGTCAACTCGATCCGAAAAATTCACGCCAACTTCAATCCGTCCTTGCGCATCATCGGGCTGTTGCGGGTGATGTTCGATCCGCGCGTGACGCTGGCCCAGCAGGTCTCGGCGCAGCTCGAGGCACACTTTGGCGAGAAGGTGTTTCGCAGCATCGTGCCGCGCAATGTGCGCCTGGCGGAGGCACCCAGTCATGGACTACCAGGTCTTGCCTATGACGCGGCCTCCAAGGGCGCACAGGCCTACCTGGCGTTCGGGCGGGAACTGATTGATCGGGTGCGCACGGCCGACGGCGGCCGCACTGCTCGCCCCCGTTCAAGCGTCAACACGGAGACCGATAAGCCATGAGCAAAGCGCGACAAAAGGGCTTGGGCCGGGGGCTGGACGCCTTACTGGGCAGTGCGCCAGCATCCACCGGGATCGCGGCCGAAACCGAGGCCGTACCGAGCCAGCTGCCGCTGGCACAGCTGCAGCCAGGGCGTTACCAGCCGCGTACTCGTATGGACGAGGCGGCATTGCAGGAACTGGCCGCTTCTATCCGGATGCACGGGGTGATGCAGCCTGTGGTCGTCAGACCGCTCGCCATGGGGCGCTGGGAGATCATCGCTGGTGAGCGGCGCTGTCGCGCGGCGCGATTGGCGGGTCTGGAGTCTATACCGGTCATCGTGCGTGAGGTGGGTGATGAGCAGGCGCTCGCGCTGGCTCTGATCGAAAACATCCAGCGCGAAGATCTCAACGCCCTTGAGGAGGCACAGGCCGTCGAGCGCCTGATTCGAGAGTTTGCTTATACCCATGAGCAGTGCGCCGAGGCCATCGGGCGTTCGCGCAGTGCCACCAGCAATCTGCTGCGTCTACTCAATCTCGCCCCGCCCGTGCAGACCATGCTGCTGGCGGGAGACCTCGATATGGGACATGCCCGGGCGTTGCTGCCGCTGTCGGGGGCGCGGCAGATTATGGTGGCCAGCGAAATTCACGCTCGGCGACTATCCGTTCGCGAAGCTGAGCGTTTGGCCGCGCGCCATGCGCACGATGAGTCAGCGGCGGTGGCGGCGCCTTCCTCGGGTAAAGCAGCTAAGCCTTCATCGCGTAAGTCAGATCGGTCGTCCGACCGTGACGTTGCAAGATTGGCCGACCAGCTTTCCGATCTGCTTGGGACGCAGGTCGACATCCGCAGCAACCGCGGCGGCTCGGGCTCGATCAGTTTTCGCTTTGCGAACGCGCAACATTTCGATGTTCTGCTGGCCCGCTTAAATCTGGCCGCATCCCTTGAGGCTTCCGATTAAATGTACAGCTCCGGTCAGGCTAGCCTGGTTGAGCACTATGCGCGCTATGCCATAGCCGAGCGTGCCCGGCCCCTCTCGCCAACGGTTGTGCATCACGCGCGGCGAGCGCTGGTGGATTGGTTTGCTGCCTTTGTGCCCGGTGCGGTGATTGCACCGGCCACACTGCTTGAACGCGCGCTGCTTGAAGATCTGGACCACGGCGAAGCGCGCCTGATCACGGGCCGGCGAGCCACCCTGCGAGCAGCTGCTCTGATTAACGGGACAGCCTCGCACACGGTTGAGTTTGACGACATCTTTCGGGATGCCGGTTTTCATCCGGGAAGTCCGATTATTTCGGCCGCCCTGGCGGCCGCACAAACGCTCGATGCAGACGGCCAGTCCTTGCTGCGTGCCATCGTGGTGGGCTATGAAATTTCCGCACGTATCGGCATGGCGGTAATGCCTTCGCATTACCGCTACTGGCATACCACAGGTACGGTGGGTGCTTTCGGAGCGGCTGCCGCCGTTGCAGACTTGCTGGGCTGTGATGCCCCGCAATTTGCCCATGCGCTGGCGACGGCGGGCACCTTCGCAGCCGGACTACAGCAGGCCTTTCGTTCCGAGGCCATGTCAAAACCTTTTCATAGCGGCCATGCCGCTGAGGTCGGCGCGCGTGCAGCCATGGCAGCCCATGTCGGTATCACCGGGGCGCTTGATTTGCTGGAGGGCGAAGCGGGCTTTGGCGCGGCGATGAGCAACGAAGCCGACTGGAGTGGCGCCACCGCGGACCTGGGCGAGCGCTATTGCATCACCGAGATGACCTTTAAGAACCATGGCTGCTGCGGACACAATTTCGCACCCATTGATGGCGTCTTGCAACTCCGACAAGCGCACGGCCTTGCACCGGATGATATTGAATCCATCGATATCGCGACCTACCAGGCGGGCGTGGCCGTGGTGGACAATCCCAGGCCCGAGGGCGCTTATCAGGCCAAGTTCAGTGTGCAGTACACCGTTGCACATGCCGTGGTACACGGTAGTGTGCGCCTCGGAGCTTTCCGAGCCGAATCTCTGGCGGACTCGCGCGTGCGCGCTCTAATGGCGCGCATTCGGGTCAGTGCCGACCCGGCGCTTTCAAAAGCCTACCCAGCGCAGCGGGCTGCAAATATTGTTGTCCACACGCGCACGGGCAAGCGCTTTGAGCATTTCCAGCCCACCCGCAAAGGTGACCCGGACATGCCTTTGTCAGATGCCGAACTGCAAAGCAAGTTTGATGAGCTGGTCGTGCCGGTTCTGGGGCCGGAAAAGTCGACTGCGCTCGCGCGCGTGAGCTGGAGTCTGGGCGCACAATCCGTGCGTTCGCTAGATTATTTTGTCGATCAGCGCGCAGTTGTGTGAGGCGACAGCCCCGTTAATGGCCATGCGGTTAGGCGAACATTCAGATTCCACGGGGCTTCGCGAGAAAATCGGCGCGGTCGATAGAGCGTAACTGCAACTCGCGCACCTGTCCGTCCTGTAGCAGGCGGATCTGGACGCTGCTACCCGCAGACGCCTGTCGATAGAGCCGCCGATAAAAGTCGACCTGGTCGCTTATCTGCTCGCCATTGACCGCAAGAAGCACATTGCCGGCACCCATTCCGGCCAATGAGGCCGGGCCGCCCTGCTGGACCCGCGTCACAATCAGGCGGCCGCGAACCGATTCGGTACTCATGCCAAACCACGGCTGCGCCTCTCGCTGCCGGCGACCGCTCGCCAGCAGGTCGCCCAAAATGGGCTTGAGTAAATTGACGGGAACAAAAAGATTTCCCGGTACGCCTCGGCGATCCAGTGCGGCGTCGTTGACGACCAGCGAGCCTATGCCCACCAGGCGACCTGATTCGTCGACCAGAGCAGAGCCGCTCCAGTTATTGACGGGAGGGAATGTGAACAGCGGATTTTCCAGCAAATATTCCCAGCTGCCGGCAAAGGGCTTACGCGACACGACAGTGAGTTCAGTGAACTCGGGCTCGCCATGGCCCAGGGTGAGCACACGCTGGCGCTCGCTGATCGCGTCGGAATCCCCAAGGGCTATCCCGGCCAGACCCAGCGGCAGCACAGTGCGGACCAGCCCGAAGCCGGTCTGATGGTCGTAGCCGGCGACTGATGCGGGTACTCGCCGCCCCTGGCGCGTATGCACCATAACTTCATCGGTTTCGACGATCAGGTAGCCAATGGTCAGTACGGTTCGATCATCAAGCACAACGCCGGAGCCCTCGCGCTGGCGTCCGAGGAAGGCTGCCGACGGAGCATCGTCCGGCGCAACCGCCTCGATGCGCACGACGGCATTGAGCGCGCCCGACAGTCCATTTGACTGCGCCAGCAAGGGTATGAGCGCAAGGCAGACAAGAGCGAATCCGTGCGCACCGCGCAGCCTACGAAGCAGAAAATTCATGATGATTGCCTGACGGTGAAAAATCGGCGGCCGAAGATCGGGGTTTGCGACAAGCTCGTAACCAGCCAGCGATGTTCGATTGTGCGTTCAGGCGTGCGCCACGGGCTCGATAACCGCAAGAACGGCCATGCTGCAGCGCAGCGAATTTGACCGCAATCACCCGAACCCCTAGAATCTTCAGTTCTTTGTTGACTTGGCCGTCAAAACTGCGCGCAGCCAGAAAAGCCTGCGGGTCTGTTTGAGGAAAGCTGGGCGACAAGGCAGACGTATCAGACTGTTGCGGGGCGAGTCTTCATGATGATGTTCGCCGCAGTGGGTTCCCAGGTTGCAGCGGTGGCTGTGCTTGCGATGTTGGCGGGCTT
>JBDLQY010000169.1:0-22479 GCA_039800325.1 Pseudomonadota bacterium
CATCGCCGAGTTCAACTTTGAGCGCCTCTGGAATGCCTGGCTGGTGATCCGCAACTGCACCTCGGGGGGTAACCTTGCTGCGCACTATGCGGACCCCGTCAAACGCTCAATGATGAAACCCGAGGCCGTCTGGGAGGTCGAGAGCGGGCTGGGGCGAAGCGCAATCGATGTCTACAAGGCCTCGGTCACCCGAACTGATTGGTACCGCGCAATCGTTCAGCTGTTTAAAACAAACGACTTTCTGGCAATCCCGTCGGCGCAGGTCTTTCCTTTTGCCGTCGACCAGCACTGGCCTCGACAGGTCGGTGGACGAACCATGGATACCTATCACCGGTGGATGGAGGTCGTTATTCTGGCCACCATGGCCGGATGCCCCGCCATCAGCATTCCCGCCGGCTTCGATGCCAAGGGGCGCCCCATGGGCCTGCAGCTAATCGGGCCGCCCCGCGCCGACTTGGCGGTGCTCAAGCTTGCGCATGCGTATGACCTCGCCAATCCATGGATTCAGGATCAGCGTCCGCGCCTGGCCCAATGATCATCCGCCCAACCGGCTTAGCACACGTCAGCCAAACTTGAAATGCCGTCCAGGCGCTGCTTCAAACAGTGCCTTGGTGTACGGATGCTGGGGCGACCGGAAAATGTCGGCTGCTCTTCCCTGCTCTACGATCTCGCCTTTACTCATCACCGCGATGCGGTCGCAGATCTGCGCCGCTACGCGCAGGTCATGGGTAATAAAAAGCACTGCCAGTCTGAGAGAGTGCCGAATCTCTTCGAGAAGCGAGAGCACCTGAGCCTGCACCGACACGTCAAGCGCGGACACAGCCTCATCGGCAATTAATAGTTCAGGCTCCATCGCGAGCGCCCGGGCAATACACACCCGTTGCCGCTGACCACCCGAAAATTGATGCGGAAATCGCTCGAGCGCCGCTGGATCAAGCCGCACCAGGGTCATGAGGCGCCTAGCCCTCTCTAGAGCCTCAGTCCGGCTGACGCCGAAATTCATCGGACCCTCGATGATGGACTGACCCACTGATCGCCTGGGATTCAGCGAGCGATAAGGGTCCTGGAACACGATCTGCACTTTGCGCCTCAGCGCGGCCAGTCGCCTGGACGGAATACTGGCAATGTCAGTATCGCCCAGCAGAATTTGCCCGCTGGAGGGGTCGATGAGCCGGGCAATGCACCGGGCAACAGTCGACTTACCGGAACCGGACTCGCCGACAATCCCCAGGGTTTCACCTCGCCGAATTTGAAACTCAACGCCACGAACGGCTGCGACCTCTCGACCGCGTCCGAACATCGAAGTCGTGACATAAGTCTTTCCCAGATCCCGGGCCCGAAGAACCACCTCAGCTTCAATAGGCTCGCGAGCGGGCGGATCATGGCTGGGCACGGAGGACACCAACATTCGCGTGTACTCATGCACGGGCCGTGAAAGCACCTCAGCCGCCGGCCCCATCTCAACCAACTCACCCTGCTTGAGCACCGCCACGCGATCTGCGATCTCAGCCACCACACCAAAATCGTGTGTGATGAAAAGCACCCCAGTGCCGCGCTCGCGCTGCAATTCTCGAATGAGCTTAAGCGTCTGAGCCTGCGTGGTGACATCCAGTGCCGTCGTGGGCTCATCGGCGATCAACAGGGAGGGTTCAAGAATCAGGGCCATCGCGATCATGATGCGTTGTCGCTGACCGCCTGATAATTGGTGTGGATATGAGCTGTACATGCGTGCCGGATCGGGCAGGTGCACCTGCTCAATCATGGCCAGAATCTTCTTACGACGATCGGATGGACTCAGCCGTGTGTGCTCAGCCAATACCTCGTCAATTTGATCGCCACAGCGCATCACCGGATTCAGCGCCGTCATAGGCTCTTGAAAGATCATGCCCATGCGCGTGCAGCGCAGTTCTCGCAGACGCTGTTCGCTAGCGCCTACAAGGTTCTCACCCTGTAAGGCGATCGAACCCTTTACCACGGGAAGTGCTCTCGGTAGCAGACCCATGGTGGCGAAGGAGATGACTGACTTCCCAGAGCCTGACTCCCCAACGAGGCACAGAATCTCGCCACGATTCACGGTGAAGCTGGCCTCACGCACGGCAAAGCGGCGATCGGCGCCCGCCGGCAGTGCGATCGCCAGGTCGCGTACATCGAGAACCGGAGCCGTGGCCGCAGTGTCAGGCACGTTTGGCCATCCTGGGATCAAGCGTGTCGCGCAGACCATCACCCATTATGTTGATGGCCAACACGGTCACGGTCAGGAAGATCGCGGGATAGTAAATGTTGTGGGGAAACACCTGAAAAGAGGTGCGCCCCTCAGCCATGATGTTGCCCCAGGTGGGAATCTCGGGCGGCAGACCCACGCCCAGAAAGGACAAAATCGCTTCGGCGAGAATGGCGCTGCCCGCGATAAAAGTCGCCTGCACAATTAACGGTGCAATGGTGTTGGGCAAGACGTGTCGAATCAGAATGAGCGGGGTTGGAGTGCCCACCGAAATAGCCGCTTCCACATAGGGCTCTTCGCGAATCGACAACACAATAGAGCGCACCAGGCGGCTTACCCGGGGAATCTCGGGTATGGCAATGGCAACAATCACCGTGAGAAGACTGGCCCCCGATAGCGACACCAACGCAATCGCCAACAAAATCGCCGGTATCGCCATCAGCCCATCCATGATGCGCATGGCTAGTCCGTCAAGCCATCGGAAATAACCCGCCAGTAAACCAATCAATAATCCGGCTGCAATTGACACCACGGCGGCTGAGATCCCGATGGTCAGTGATACGCGAGCCCCGTACACCGCTCGGGCGTACACATCACGCCCGAGACTGTCGGTGCCCATATGCGCCGTTCGGGTGATCTTGTTGCCATCGTCATCCCGCTCGGTCGTCTGATAGCCCGGGGTCTTGTTACGATTGCTCGGGTTAATGGCGGAGGGATCAGCGCTTGTCAGTAACGGCGCACACACGCCAATCAGGGCGATGATCACTACCAGCAACCCGCCGACAAAGACGCTCCAGTTGCCCAGTAACCGGCGCGCGATACCGCGTCGCGCGGGCGCCGGTGGCACCGATTCGACCTCAGTCGGTGACGGCATGGACGGGGGCGTTGAGCTCACAATGCCTCAGTACCGAATACGGGGGTCAAGTAGGGTGTACAGCAGATCAATCAGCAGATTAATCAGCACATACGCCACCGAGAACAAAAGAATCACCGTTTGCACGGTGGGATAGTCCCGCGCCAGCACTGCATCGACCGTGAGACGGCCCAGTCCGGGAATGTTGTAAACGCTTTCAGTGACCACGACGCCACCGATCAGTAGGGCGATACCAATACCGATCACGGTCACGATGGGGACCGCAGCATTGCGCAAAGCGTGAAAAAACAACACCTTTACGTTGGGCAGCCCCTTGGCGCGCGCCGTACGAACGTAATCTTCTCCCAGAACCTCAAGAACACTGGTACGGGTCATCCGCGCCAGCAGCGCCACGTAGATAACTGCCAAGGTGCAGGCGGGCAGTATGAGCCTATGTAGCCATCCCGCCACACCTTCTTCAATTCGCTGGTATCCCTGCACCGGAAACCATCCCAGATGCAGCGAGAAATACCCGATCATCAAATAACCAATCACAAAGACGGGTACCGAAAAGCCCAGCACTGAAAAGCCCATGACGAGACGATCAATCCATGAGCCCTGCTTCCAGGCTGCCAGAGTTCCCAAAGGCACTGCCACCAGCGTCGCAATGATGATGGTTAACGCGGCGAGCGACAGTGTCGGTTCGATTCGATCAGCAATCAGCGAGGCAACCGATCGCTTGTAAAAAAAGGATTCGCCAAAATCACCGCTGAGCATACTGCCGACCCAGGCGACAAACTGAACGGCTATTGGGCGATCAAGACCCAGCCGGGCGCGGATGTCGGAGATATCTTGCGAGGTCGCGGCAGGCCCTGCAATCACGGCGGCAGGATCGCCAGGCGTAAGACGAAGCATGAGAAAAATAATGACCGCCACGACCAGCAAGACCGGAATGGTTGCCAACAAGCGACGGCCAATATACATCCACACGCACTGAACTCCCCGCGTGAAAAACCTGCGACGCGGCCCGAAACAAACGGGCCGCGGGCGTCAAGGCTTACTTCTTCTCAACATTCCAGAACACCACCACGGGCGCGATCACCATCCCGTCGATGTTCTTGCGAAGAGCGACTGGCTTATACCACTGGCCCAAATGGATATGGGTTGGCTGCTCGAGATAGCGTAGCTGGACCTGCTCTGCAATCTTCTTTTGCGCTGCCGTATCCGTCGCACGGGCAAACTCATCGCGAAGCTTTTCCATCTGCTCATCGCAGGGCCAGCCAAACAGAGCCTTGTCACAGGAGCTGTTCAGAAAGGCGGTCCCAACGGGGTTGAGCACGTCGGCCGCTACCCACGAGGTAAGGAAAGCATGCCAGCCGCCTGCCGTCGGTGCATCCTTCTTAGCCCGACGGGCAACCACTGACTGCCAATCCATCGACTGCATATCAACCTTGAAGCCTGCCCGCTCCATCAGTGACTTGGCGACCGGAGCCAAATTGGTGAGCACCTGCAAGTCAGTCGAATGCATGAGCACGATGGGTGTTCCATCGTACTTAGCCTCAGCCAACATCTCACGGGCTTTACGGAAATTAGACTCGAGCTTGTCGGCCATTCCAGCTTCAGACGCCAGCGGAGTACCGCAGATGAAAAGCGCTTTACAAAGTTTGTAGTACTGGGGGTCGCCATGCACACCCTTCAAGAAATCTTCCTGGTTGAAGGCGTAAAACAGGGCCTGACGAACCTTGGGATTATCGAAAGGCTTGTGCAGGCTGTTGAAGCGGAACACGTACTGATTGCCCAGGGGGTTCTGGTTGAGCATCTTTACGTTGGGGTCTTTGCTGACCACCGGCAACAGATCACTAGCCGTGTCTTCAACAATGTCGACCTCTCCGGCGCGCAAGGCATTGGCTGCCGTTTGACCATCCGGCATTACCCGCCACTCAACACGGTCGACTTTCGCGACTTTGCCACCAGCCATGCCACTGGGTGGCTCGTTACGCGGTTGATACTTCGCGAATTTGGTGTACACCGCACGGTCACCCGGTTTCCACTCGTCGGTCTTAAACACAAAAGGACCAGAGCCGACGTACTCCTTGATCTGCTCATTCGGCGACGTATCCGCAATACGCTTAGGCATGATGAACGGCACGTTCGAAGAAGGCTTACCCAGCGCGAGCAACACCAAACCCGTAGGCGAACTCAAGTGAATCTGGAAGGTCTTTGCGTCGACCGTCTTCATTTCTTTCACGAATGAGTTCAGCTTCTGCCCGAGGGAATCCTTGGCAGCCCAACGCTTGATGGAGGCAACGACGTCTTCGGACGTAACCGGCTTGTCATCGTGGAACATCAGCCCATCGCGCAGCGTGAATGTCCAGACCAAGTTATCAGCCGAGACATTCCACTTATCGACCATCTGAGGCTTGATGTCACCGTTGGCATCCATGGCGAACAGGGTGTCGTAAATCATGTAGCCATGATTTCGAGTGATATACGCCGTGGTCCAAATAGGGTCCACAATTTTCAGGTCTGAGTGCATCACGACCCGCAGCGTTGATTGCGCCGCAGCCGGGGCCGACAGGACCATCGCCGTGGCGGCAAAGGCCGAGGCAAGCACAGCTCGCTTCAGGAAACCTCTTTTAAACATCGCTCTCTCCAGTGTGTCGTGGCTGTTATCCGGCCGCTCAAACGGGGCCGGGATTTAAGAATCAGACTTCGGTCCGAAGTCATGCCGACTCCGTGGATTGTTGCCGAGTCGTCGTTGCAGTGTCAAACATTCCCCGAGATCGATCGCTTCTGGTCAGCGCACTCAGCAAACGGAGGCACCTAATTCACTGGAAAACCCTGATGGACAGTCAGATCGATATGATTGCGTCAATGGGCGCCGCAACACCGCCCGGATACATTTTTGAGGAGACTTGCTTTGGCACGCATCGCGATTGGCGGCATGCAGCATGAAACCAATACCTTCGCGCCCACGCGCGCTGATTACGCAGCATTTGAGGCTGGCGGCGGATGGCCCGGTGCACAGTACGGAGACTCGCTCTTCGAGGCGGTCGCTGGCGCCAATATTCCTGTGCAGGGGGCCATCGAAGCGTTGAGAGCTGCAGGGCACGATCCGATACCACTCGCATGGGCGGCCGCGTCGCCGTCAGCCCATGTTACCGACGAGGCATTCGAACGCATCGCTGGGGCCATCATCAGCAGCCTCCGGTCGGCTCTTCCCATAGACGGAGTCTACCTGGACCTGCATGGCGCCATGGTCACCGTCAGCCACGATGATGGCGAAGGCGAGTTACTGCGCAGGGTCAGAGAAGTGATCGGACCGCGTGTACCCCTGGTCGCCAGCCTCGATCTGCACGCCAATATCACTCGCCAGATGGTTCAGCACAGCGACGCCCTATCGGTTTATCGAACCTACCCCCATGTTGATATGGCCGAAACCGGCGCGCGCGCGATCTTTATGCTGAATCGGCTGATCGCACTGGGAAAGCCATTTTCCAAAGCATTTCAGACCTTCGACTATCTGACCGGTATTCCATCCCAATCAACGTTCATCGAGCCGGGCCGCAGTCTATATGCGATGCTCGAGCGTATCGAGCGCGACAGCGGCGTGCACCTGTCCTTTGCGCCCGGATTTCCCATGGCCGATTTTGATGAGTGCGGCATGTGCGCCATCGCCTATGGTGAAGACCCATCGTCGACGCACCGCGCGCTGGAGACATTCGCCGCCGCCGTGCGCGAAGCCGAAAAAGATTTTGCGCTCGAGCTACTGCCGCCCGACGACGCGGTACGAAAGGCCATGATCCGAGGCGAACCTGGGCGCCCCGTGGTGCTGGCGGACACGCAGGATAATCCCGGGGCCGGTGGAAACGGCGACACCACGGGGCTACTGGCCGCCCTAGTCCGTCACCGAGCCGAGCATGCGACGCTGGGACTCCTGATAGATCGCGAGGCGGCTGCACGAGCCCATGCGGCCGGCCAGGGCAGCGTGCTTGAGTTCTCCCTCGGAGGCCGATCGAACATCCCGGGCGACGCCCCTTTCAATGGACGCTTTCGGGTTGAACGTCTAGGCGATGGTCGATTTACCTGCACAGGTCCGATGTTCATGGGATTTCGAATGAACCTGGGCGCCATGGCCCTTTTACAGTCAGAAGCGGCCCCTGGTGTGCGCGTCCTGCTTGCCTCGAAAAAATGCCAGGCTGCTGATCAGCAGATGTTCCGGCATCTGGGCATTGAGCCCGCCCGCCAGGCGATCATCGCCCTGAAGAGCTCGGTTCATTTCAGGGCCGACTTTCAACCGATTGCTCGTGATGTCATCGTCGTAAGATCGCCAGGCCCCGCGCTAGCCGATCCAGCGGACTTTCCATGGACGCGATTGCGCCCTGGTCTGCGCCTGCGACCACTAGGCCCAACTTTCCGGCAACCCTAATCGTTCAGGAAGCGGGTCGCCGGTCGTTGACACCACTCACTGCTGCATTACACTGCGCCGTTTTCCCGCTTATAGGGTTTTTCTCGATGACTTTTCTGCTCATTGACATCGGCAATACCTTTCTTAAATGGGGCATGTATGCCCCACCTCAGACCACGTCACCGGGTACCCCGCAAAGTACGGCTGGAAGCCGGGTGCGCGAATTCGGCAGGGTTCTGCTCGATGAAATTCCGATGGTCATGGCCGAGTGGCGCAGGCTTCCTGCACCCGGCCGCATTGTGGTGTCCAGCGTCGCCGGTACCCGCGTCGCCAATCCAGTGCTGCGCGCGTTCGAAGTGTGGCCCGACGCACCTGAGCCCCAATGGATCACCTCACGTGCTGAGCAGTGCGGCGTGCGCAATGGTTATCTCAATCCGGCCGCCCTGGGCTGCGACCGCTGGGCCGCATTGATTGGCGCGCATGCCCTCAATGCCGGGCGCGCCGCACTTGTAGTCGTGTGCGGTACGGCCACTACCATGGATGTGCTTACCGCCCAGGGCGAGTTCGTGGGCGGCGGCATCATGCCGGGACTGGGTTTAATGCAACGGGCCCTTCACCAGAACACCGCAACCTTACCGGATGCCCCTGGTGAATACGTCGATTTACCCCGGCAGACCGTTGATGCCATCGCCACGGGGTGCGCGCATGCGCAGGCCGGTGCGGTAGAGCGCATGTTTTTCATGCACCGGCGTAATCATCCAGATCTGCGCTGCATCATTTCGGGTGGTGCCGCCCGGTCGCTGGGTCCGCGTCTGACGATCGAATACATGTACCAGGAAAATTTAGTGTTGGAAGGGCTTTATCAGATCGCGGCATCACTGTCCTGAGACGACCGCGCAGCCGTCACCCCCCTGTCTAGCCGAATCGACATCAGCACCACCAGTCCGGCCACAAAAAACAGACCTGTCAGCAAAATGGCCAACCGGTGATTACCCTGGGTAGCCCAAGTGACTGTGCCATACGTGAGCGGCCCGATGATCGCAGCCACCCGCATGGCCAGGGCCCACAAGCCGAAAAACTCGCCCAGACGCTCGGCAGGGGCCAGAAGACCGACCAGGGCGCGTCCGCCGGACTGACTTGAGCCCATGCAAAGCCCCGCCAGCACTGCCGCAAACCAGAAGGTGCCGACGGTCTCACCCAGGGCGGCAACCAACACCATAGCGATCCAACCGAGTAGCGTCAGGCCCAGCGCCAATCGATGCCCGATCTGATCTTGTCCGTAGCCAAACATAAAAGCGCCGAGCGCTGAGGCAAGGTTGACCGCAAAAACCAATGCCATGGTCTGCGATTGCTGAAAACCCATTACCTGTTCGGCATAAATAGCCGCCAGCGCAATCACCACAGATATGCCGGCCTGATAAAGCGCACCACAGAGCAAGAGGCGACCAAAATCTTTATAACGCCGGGCAGCCGCCCAGGTTTGAAGCACGCGCTGAAACGCCTGAGACGTCTGTGCTGCGATCGCAGCGGTTGGCTGACCGTGAACAGATGATCGCTCTTTGAGCAGTAAAAACGTGGGCACACTCGCCGTTGCGAAAAGCGCCGCGGTGATCAGCAGGGTTACGGGCACAAAGTCAGTGGCTGACTGCCCGAGCGACTGTGCATACAGTACCCAGGCCAGACAAAGCCCTAGCGCCAGCATGCCGCCGAAATACCCAAAGCTCCATCCCCAACCTGAAACCTTGCCAAGGGCCTGCTGCCGAGCAAGCTCGGGAAGAAAGGCGCCGATCAGGGCCTCGCCTACGGAAAAAAAATAATTCGAGGCAATAATCAGAACCACGGCCAAGGCGAGAGAACCAGGCCCGCTCAAGGCCAGCAATGCAGTACTGAGTACACATCCAATCGTGGCCACCAAGAGCAGCCGCTTCTTGGCTGCACAAACATCGGCAAGGGCTCCGATCAGGGGAATGGAC
Source organism: Pseudomonadota bacterium (assembly GCA_039800325.1). Classification (GTDB taxonomy): domain Bacteria; phylum Pseudomonadota; class Gammaproteobacteria; order Burkholderiales; family Burkholderiaceae_E; genus SYIM01. The sequence continues at coordinate 9,456 of JBDLQY010000169.1, forward strand.
ACGATGACCAGAAGGCTTGAAACCGCAAGCGAGGCTGTCCAGGCAAAAGTAGCCCAGTCGGCGCGCCCGGCAATCACGCTTACAAAGTACGCATTGAAGACAGCGGTAAGAACTACCGTGGTGTAACCAGAATTGGCAAAGTCATACATTGCCCAGCCGAAGACTTCACGTCGCCTGACGCCGTCGTTTAGTAGAGCAGACCGCGCTGGGCTCTGCTCAGACATTTGGGCGCACTACCTGCTTCAAAGCCTCAAGGGTCGCAGGATCCTCAATAGTCGTAAGGTCACCCGGGTCACGCCCCTCGCACACGGCCTGAATCGATCGGCGCAATACCTTACCCGAGCGCGTCTTTGGCAAAGCGTTCACAAAGAATACCCGGGACGGTCTGGCAACAGCACCCAGTTGGCGATCGACGGTGGCCATCAAGTCGCCTTCTAACGCGAGCTTACGATTGGGGTCGGCGACGGCGTTTGAATCCTTGAGAACCGCAAATCCAATGGCGACCTGACCCTTGAGCGCATCGGCAACACCCACGACTGCGCACTCGGCGACAGAAGCATGGCTGGAGAGTGACTCTTCGATTTCACGGGTGCCCAGGCGATGGCCAGCGACGTTGATCACGTCGTCTGTACGCCCCAGGATGAAGTAATAGCCATCAGCGTCACGCACGCCCCAGTCGAAGGTCGAATAGGCAAGCTTGCCCGGAATACTTGAAAAATAGGTATTCACGAAACGCTGGTCATCCCCCCATACGGTTTGCAGGCAGCCGGGCGGTAGTGGCGGCAGGATAGCCACCACCCCTTTTTCATTCACGCCAACAGGTTCACCCGTCTGCTCGTGCAACAGCTGTACGTCATAGCCATACATGGGCATGCCAGGACTTCCGAAGCGCGCGGGTGTGGGCTCAATGCCATGCGCGAGCGTCATAATGGGCCAGCCCGTCTCGGTCTGCCAGTAATTGTCAATAATGGGCCGTCCAAGGCCGTCACTGATCCAGCGCGCGGTGGGTTCGTCCAGCGGTTCTCCGGCCAGGAAGAGTGCGCGCAAAGATGAAGTGTCATAGCGCGTAAGCCAGGCAGGATCCTGCTTCTTGAGAACCCGAATCGCAGTGGGCGCCGAAAACATTACCGTAACCCGATAACGCTCGACTAACTGCCAGAGGATGCCAGCATCGGGTCGAATGGGTACTCCTTCATACATGATCGTGGCCATGCCTGCGATCAGAGGACCGTAAACGATGTACGAGTGACCGACCACCCAACCAATATCGCTGGTCGAAAAATAGGTTTCGCCCGCGCGACCGCAAAAGATGTAGCGCATCGACGCGGCCAACGCGACCGCGTAACCGCCCACATCACGCTGAACGCCCTTCGGCCTCCCCGTCGTCCCCGAGGTGTACAGCGTGTACGAAACTTCGTTGGATTCCAGCCATGTCACTGGAACCTGAGCATCTAAGAATTGCTCACGAAGGGCGGTGTAATCGTGATCGCGACCCGGGACCAGTGTCATGGCTGCCAACCCGCGATTGACCATCAACACCGCCTGGGGTTTGTGAGCAGCCAGAGCGATGCCTTCATCAAGTAGGCCCTTGTAGGGCACGACCTTGCCCGCACGCGAGCCGGCATCCGCACTCACCACCAGACGCGGCGTCGCGTCATCGATACGAGAAGCCAGGCTGTGGGAGGCGAAGCCGCCGAACACGACGCTATGCACGGCGCCCATGCGCGCGCAGGCGAGCATGGCAAAGGCCGCCTCAGGAATCATGGGCATGTAAATGAGCACACGATCACCGCGACACACACCAAGCGACTGCATGACTGCCGTCATGCGCATCACCTCCTGGTGCAATTGTGCGAACGTGTATACCTTGTCTTCGCCCGTCTCTGTCGATACAAAAATCAGCGCTGGCTTGTCCGCCTGGGTGGCGAGATGGCGATCGACCGCGTTGTGGCACAAGTTCGTTTCCCCACCCACAAACCAGCGGGTGAAAGGCGGCCGGCTGTAATCGAGTACGGTCTCGAACGGTTTGTGCCACTCTATGAGCGAGGCCTGCTCGCGCCAAAAACCCTCTCTGTCTTGAATCGAGCGCGCGTGAAACTCAGCCAATGCGCCTGTGCCAACGTCTGCCTGCGATACCACCCTGTTTCTCCCTCGTTCTAGTCGCCTGCACCATCGAGCTCTTCATAACACCGCAGCGGGCCCCATGGCGCTGCCGACAACTGATTTTCGGCCGAGTTTAACGTCCGCGACAGCTTCGGTCACGAAGAGTGCACCGCAACAGTTACGGGACGCGTCGCCACGGGGCCGATTAGGACCCCTATATCCCTCACCAGAGCACAGTGCCTGGGCGACCTTATTGCGAAAGATTCTCATTTACAATAAACTGAAGCTTCCCTGATTTCCTACACTCGACGAACCATGCATCGTCAAACCCTTAATGGTCCGGCCCTCTATCAACCCACCGATTACAGAAACGGGTCAGTACAGGCTCAACTGGCACAGCCCGCGGATTTAACCATCACGCAAAGCGCAGGTCGACAAGGTACGCGTTCGCGCGTACCCGCCCGGGCACTCGCAGTGCTGACGGTCACGCTGGCACTCTCAGCGTCGCTACAACCTCCTGCCGTTTCTGCTGAAGAGCTCAATCTCTACTCCGCCCGACATTACCAAACCGACGAGCGACTGTATTCCGAGTTCACGCGCAAAACAGGCATCCGACTTAAACGCATCGAGGCTGGAGACGAAGCGCTCCTTGAGCGTATTCGCAACGAGGGACGAAACAGCCCTGCAGACGTATTACTGCTCGTGGATGCAGCCCGCCTCTGGAAGGCAGACCGCGAGGGCCTGTTCAGGCCGGTGCGATCGGACGTTCTTGAGTCCCGCGTTCCGCCCGAGCGACGGGCGAAAGCCGCACCAGATGGCATCACCTGGTTCGGGCTCTCCAGCCGTGCACGGGTGATCGTGTACAACCGCGGTCGCATCGACCCATCAAAGATAAGCACTTATGAATCATTGGCAGACCCCAGCTTGAAGGGTCAACTCTGCACACGCTCGGCAGCGCACCCCTACATGCTCTCGCTCATCGCAGCCTTAAGCGAGCATTTGGGTAAACCCGCGACAGAACGTTGGGCTCAGGGCATGGTGGCCAATTTCGCGCGCTCACCCAGGGGCGGCGATACCGATCAGATCAAGGCCGTTGCCAGTGGAGAATGCAGCGTCGCTCTGACAAACACCTATTACCTCGTCAGATTGATGCGCTCAGCACAGCCTCAAGATAAGGCGACACTGGATCGTATTGGAATGGTGTGGCCCAACCAGGCAACTTGGGGCACCCACATGAACGTGACTGGAGGCGGGGTTCTCAAAACCTCCCGTAATCCCACAGCAGCCCTGCGCTTTCTCGAATACCTGGTTTCCGACGAAGCCCAGGCATGGCTCGCAGAAGGCAACAACGAATGGCCCGTCGTGCCAGGCGTAAAAACCAACAACGGGGCACTCGACTCACTAGGTCTCTTCAAAGCCGACGCATTGCCCGTGGAAGCCATCGGCGCGGCGCAAAGCACTGCCGCACAACTGATAGACCGCGTGGGCTGGCGTTAGACTCCTACGGCAGGGCCAGCGAGTACGCGCATCCCTGATCAAGCCTATTGCTTGCGCAGGAGTACGAGGCCTAGCTGACCGGTCGCACTGTGTGGATCAGGCAGCGGCGATTACTTTGATCTCAACCAGATACTCAGGCCTTGCCAGACGCGACTCGATGGTGGCCCTCGGGGGGGTATGTCCCTGCGGCACCCATGCATCCCAAACCTCGTTCATGGCGGCGAAGTTAGAAATGTCGCTTAAAAAGATCTGCACCTGCAAAAGGCGAGTCTTGTCAGTACCCGCCTCACCCAGTAGACGATCAATTGTCGCCAGGACCTCGGCCGTCTGTCCGCGGGTATCTTTGCTGGGATCATCGGCGACCTGCCCTGCCAGATAAACCACACCACCGTGAATAGCGGCGTCAGACATCCGTTTGCCCACGTGCAGGCGTTTGATTTCGCTCATAGCTTCACTCCTCAAGAAATTGGATCACACGATCAGACTGCGCTTGCGCAATAAACGTTGGGGCATGCCCGACACCGGCCACCTCAAACAACTGGGCTTTAGGCCCTCGTTCAGTCATCGACTTTGCGTCTGCCCGGCTAAGCAGATCTGAATCGGCGCCGCGAACAAGCAAGCTCGGGCAGCGAATAGCATCGTATAAAGCCCATAGCGGGGGCGGCTCGGACACTAGAGCAGCGAATGGTTCAGCGATGCGCGGATCATAGTGAACCCGCCATTGCCCAGAATCCTGTACCCAATAGTGTCTGCACAAAAGATCCCACCCCGCTGCATCATGGGGACCGAAACCGCTAGACACCTGCTGCGTGTGAGCAACGCACTGCTCGTAGCGATCAAAGCGTGGCGCTTTACCCACATAGGTGGCAATGCGCTGCAAGCCTTCGAGGCGCAGTACGGGACCAACATCATTCAGAACCAGACGTCGAATCGGTGCGGATGGCTGGGCTGACAGTGCCATTCCAATCAGGCCGCCCATTGAAGTACCGACCCAATCAACCGCATCACAGTTCAGCCTTGCAATGAGCGTGACACAGTCGGACACATACTGGGGAACCGAGTACAGCGCCGAATCGCTTAACCATTCAGAGCGGCCTCGGCCCGGCATGTCAGGGCAGATAACCCGGCGCGTACGCGAAAGCCGCTCGGCCAACGCATCGAAGTCTCGGCCGTTGCGCGTCAGCCCGTGAACACATAGAACGGGCGGGCGAGTCAGGCCCTCTGGGCTGAGAGGCGCCCATTCCCAGTAAGCCAAGCGGTGCAGACCGCCCGGGTGGCTGCAGATGACCTCGCGCAGTACGGGTTCACGCATAAACATCCTTAGACATCGAGTGCCCTAAAATGTGCGCGATTCTACCCTTAGGAGATGTCATGCTCAGCGGAAAGCTCGCCCTTGTTACCGGCTCCACCAGTGGGATTGGTTTGGGAATCGCGCGCGCACTGGCCCGACAGGGCGCTGATCTGGTGCTGAACGGCTTTGGCGACCCTGCCGACATTGAGAAGCTGCGCAAAGGTCTGGCTGGCGAATTCGGTGTTGACGTCAGCTACGAGTCAGCCGACCTGGCCAAACCGGCGGACATCGAAGCCATGATGTCCCGGCTGCAGCAACGCTCAAAAACGGTTGATATTCTGATCAACAATGCGGGAATCCAGCATGTAAGCCCGGTTGAATCGTTTCCCACTGAGCGTTGGGATGCGGTCATAGCGATTAATCTGTCGGCTGCCTTCCACGCGACGAGACTCGCGCTTGCGGGTATGCGGGCAAAGAATTGGGGGCGAATCATCAACATTGCCAGCGCGCACGGACTGGTCGCCTCGGTTGAGAAATCTGCCTACGTCGCCGCTAAACACGGAATCATTGGTTTGACCAAAGTGGTCGCACTAGAAACTGCTCGCACGGGCATTACCTGTAACGCGATATGCCCCGGATGGGTACTGACGCCGCTGGTGCAGAAGCAGATTGACGCGCGTGCGGCACAGAACCATCTCACCCCCGAGCAGGCGCGGATATCCCTATTGGGCGAGAAGCAGCCGAGTCTTGATTTTGTGACGCCCGAGCAACTGGGCGAGCTGGCTGTCTTTTTATGCGGTGACGCCGCACAACAGGTGCGCGGAGCGGCCTGGACCATGGATGGCGGTTGGACTGCTCAGTAATCCGGTCGTACACGCCAATACGGTGCGTTGCCACTTCGGGCGAAACGCACCGAGGGCGTCTCGCCAGGCCGCAGACGGATCTCGATGGCGCCCGCGTGGTCGGTGCGCAATAGCGTGGCGCCGGCGCTTTCGTACCTGCGAACCACCGCGGCTGCGGGATGACGAAAACGGTTTCGATATCCGACCTGTGCAATGACCCACCGGGGTGCCACGGCTTCGATAAATGGCGCTGTCGAAGACGTAGCGCTGCCATGATGCGGCGCCAGCAGAATATCGGCCCGCAGCTGATCGGCAGCCAGCTTCGACAGAAGAAGACGTTCTTCGCGCGCTTCTATATCGCCGGCGAGCAGAATGGAGCCTGCGCCGGTACGGACGCGAAGCACACAGCTGCGCGAATTTGTGGACGTTTTGCGTCCAGGAGGAGCCTCAGCCTGCTGCGGATGAAGGAAGTCAAACTTAACTCCGGACCAGACCCAGCCAAGGCCGGAATAACACGATTCGGGCTGAGAATGTGCCGCGAGCACACGGCTTGATGGGTCAAGTGAGCTCAGCACTCGCGATACTGAAATTGACTTGATTACACTGGCTGCGCCACCGGCATGATCAACATCCGCATGCGAGATAACTAACGCTTCAAGCTTTGATATTCCTTTGGACTGCAGATACGGCACTAGAACTCGACTGCCCGCGTCACTGCGATGGCCAAAGGCAGGGCCGGTGTCATATAGCAGTCGCCCCTCAGCTGTTTCGATCAGCACAGCCATACCCTGGCCAATATCAAGAACCGTCATATGGACTGAACCCTCCATGGGTACCTCGGCCGGCCTCCAAAGGACTGCCACGATCACCGGCAGCACCAGATAGCGGCCCGGCCATTGCAGGGGCGCAATCAGAATCAGCGCGGCGAGACTCGCTAGCACCATCACAAGCGGGGCCGGGCTTCCCATAACCAGAGCAGCCCAGGACGGTGAGGCTAAGTCACTGAGCACCGACATGAGCCCTTGAACCAGCGGATCGAATACATCAGCGAGGCGCTGCGCGGCCCATGGCCATATGGGCGCGAGTAGCGCCATCAGGAGGGCGGCCGGCGTAATGAGAAAAGAGACGACAGGAATAGCCAGGGCATTGGCGAGGGGGCCAACAACAGAGGCGCTTGCAAAAAACCAGGCGCTCAGCGGCAACAAGGCGATGGTGACCGCCCACTGACTGGCGGCGGCCTCTGAGAGCCACCTAAACCCCTGCCGACACAACCGCCGCGTTCGACTCTGTCCTGCGACTTGCTGCGCGGTCTTAACTGCACGACGCTGTGCCGATGCGTGCCACACAATGGCCCCCACTGCGAAGAACGATAGCCAAAACCCTGGGGCCAAAGGCGCCCAGGGATCCAAAATGGTGACAACTGCCGCTGCAAATAAAAGAACATCGCGCATGCGCCCGCTACGACCTGTATTCACCGCGAGTGCGCAGGCCGCCAACATCCAGCAGGTACGCTGAGCGGGAATACCCCATCCCGCCAGCATTGAGTAAGCGAATGCCGTGATAAGTGCGAACCCCCACGAAAGACGTGCAGCATCGCAACGCATCAGAATCGCCGTCGTTACTGCTCCGTGTATTCGCAGCACCCTGCGCGAGGCGGCCAGGGCAAGACCCGCGAGCATGGTGATGTGTAATCCGGAAATACTCATCAGGTGTGCAACCCCAGTCCGGTTAAAGATCTCCCAGGCCTGGGGACCCAAGGCTGCCTGATCACCCACTGCCAGAGCCACCACAAGCGCTGAAAGGTCGGGGGAGGCAGATGCGGTGGCCTGCCTTAAAGCCTGGCGCGTACGATCGCGAATCGCGGCAATGTCGAAGGGGGGTCCCTGAACATCAATACGTCGATTGAGATCTGCGTCGCCCCGTGCCGAGCGGACATAGCCCAGCGCCGCAACGCCTTCCTGCAGCAACCTGAGTTCGGCATCGAACAGACCTGGATTGACGGTCGCGTGCGGACGCCGCAGCCGAATCAGCAAGCGCCAGCGTTCACCGGCTAGCAGCATCGGAGCCTTCGCATCGGCTTCGGTCGAGGCGTAAGTCGGGTCCAAGGTTTCGTTGATCGACCAGGCACGACCAAACTGACGATGCCAACTTAGACGCACCGTCTTGCCCATGGGACACAGACCGAGCTCGCCGGTGCAAGCATCGATGGTGAAGTCAAAACGCACACCGTGCTCTACCGATTGAGGTAATCCGCTGATCCGGCCCTCGACGCGGAAATCCACGCCCTCCTGCTCAACGGTGATGCGCTGCGCAAGCGCCCGATCCGCTCGGTCTATGGTCCAGACAGCAACGATCAGGCTGATTGCAACCAGTAGAAGGACGGGCCTGTACGCCGATACAGAGCTGGCGCATGATGCAAGCATCAGCAGGCAGGCAAGCGCAAGCAGAGTCAGCCGAACCCAGAGGTCGGGGAGCGCAGCACACTGGTGCACAGCCAAGGCGGCTGGGACCACCACTACACTGAATGGAAGGCTTGTAAGTCGTTGAACCCTGGCAAGCATGTGCGCATGCTGCCCGGTTCACAGAGTCCACTCAGCCAGGCCTTAATGCCATCGACTTAGGGCGAATGCCCGCACCCCGAATTCAGCGCAAGACGCGGTAGCGCCTGAAAAGCATTCAGCGTTGTCTGCCGTACGACATCTGGCAGCGATTGCCCTCGGAGCTCAGCAAACACGGTGGCGATGCGCGCCAACTGAGCCGGCGAATTACGTCCCGGATAACACCAGGCGGGCGCAATGTCGGGAGCGTCGGTCTCGAGGACATGAGCATGGGCCGGCAAATCGCGCACCAGCGCGCGGATGCGCAAGGCTCGCTCAAACGTCATCGAACCGCCAAATCCCAAGGCAAACCCAAGATCGATAAACGCCCTCGCCTGCTGCAGACTACCGTTGAAAGCATGCGCGATACCACCCACTACACGAATCTTGCGCAGATGTTTAAGCACCGTGTCCTGCGCACGTCTTACATGCAGAATCACAGGTAGTCCAAGGGCACGGGCCAGTTCAAGCTGCCGGACAAAAAATTGCTCTTGCCGATGGCGATCGAGTCCAGGAACGAAGTGATCAAGGCCAATCTCGCCCACAGCGACGAGCCGCGTATCGCTTCGACAGGCATCCAGCTCGTGCTCGAGTGTGCTCAAGTCACCTGATTCCGCCTTATCGACGTACATCGGGTGGATGCCCAGCGCATAGACAAGGCGGAGGCCATCGACGGATGCTGGCGTGTGAGCCAGATCTTTTACCTGAGAAAAATTGGCCCTCTCTACAGCCGGAACCACCACGCAACGCACTTGTGCGGACGCCGCCTCACGCAAAACCTGCTCACGATCGGCATCAAACTCCGAGGCATCCAGATGACAGTGGGTGTCAATCATTGGGCTGCACTCACGACCGCGCAGTAAGTCGCCCATCTTTAAGATCAAGGACTCGGTCGGCGCGGGCCGCAAGCTCAAAGTCATGCGTAACCACCACGAAGGCAGTCCCGTGAGCATGGCTGAGGGTTTCGATCAGAGAAAACATCTGACGAGCAGATTGACGATCAAGATTTCCCGTGGGCTCATCAGCGAGCACACAGCCCGGTGAGGTCACCAGCGCACGCGCCAGCGCGACCCTTTGTCGCTCGCCGCCCGACAACTGTCCGGGCAAATGCTGCAGTCGACTCCCCAACCCCACCTGAGTCAGCATCTGCTCAGCGCGAGCATGCGCCTCTACAGTGGGCAGGCGTCTAATCCGCAGCGGCATCGCAACATTTTCAAGCGCGCTGAACTCACCCAGTAAATGATGAAACTGGTACACGAAGCCAAGGACCCGATTTCTCGCCTCACCCAGCTGACGTTCATCCAGGTTTGATATCAAACGGGACTGCCAGAACACCTCTCCGGCGTCTGGCCGGTCGAGCCCACCCAGCAGATGCAGCAGCGTACTTTTTCCAGAGCCGGATGCGCCCATGATAGCCACACGCTCGCCCACCTTCACCGACAGATCAATGGCCTCAAGCACGCGAATGACGCTCGCTCCGCTGGGATAGCTGCGCGAAAGTCCACGGCAGGATAAAACCTCGTCAGCTGCCGTTATGGCGCTGGCCGATTGCCTTAAAGCATCGGGAACGGCATTACTCATGACGAAGCGCTTCGGCCGGACGCACGCGGGCCGCACGCCAGCTTGGGTAAATGGTCGCGACCAGGGCAAGCACACAGGCGGTCAGCCCGATGCGCAGAACATCCCCCCAATGTAAATCACTGGGCAGGTAATCGATGAAGTACACACCCTTGGGCAGTACCTGCAGACCCACTGCCTGTTCGATCGCGGCTACAGCATCGCCTACGTTGAGCGCCACCACAACGCCCAGGAAGAGGCCAACAAAAGTTCCGAGCAGACCGACACTGGCGCCCTGGACCATGAACACGGCCATGATGCTGCGCGGACTGGCGCCCAGCGTGCGCAGAATGGCGATATCCGACTGCTTGTCGGTGACTGTCATGACCAGCATGGAGACCAGGTTGAAGGCAGCCACCGCAATAATCAGCGTCAAAATAATAAACATCATGCGTTTCTCAATCTGAACCGCCGCAAACCAGTTTCGGTTCTCGGCGGTCCAGTCGCGCACCAACGGGCGACCCGGCAACTGCATGCCCAGATCGCGTGCAATAGCCGGTGCGTTCATCATGTCGGTCGTGCGCAACCGAACGCCGCTCACCCCATCAACCCGAAACAGCACGGCCGCGTCGCGCAAATGGGTCAGCAGAAGGCTGGCGTCATATTCATAGTGCCCAGAATCAAAAATAGCCACGATCGTGAACTGTCTAAGACGCGGAACCATACCCGCGGGAGTGGCTGTGGCCTGCGGGGCAATCAGGGTCAACTTATCGCCGATCCCGAGCAGCCATTGAGACGCAAGCTCTCGGCCAATGGCGATCCCGAACTCGCCAGGACGTAATGCATCGATGCTGCCCGAGATGGCGCGACTTGCGAACTCAGCCACTGTGGGCTCTAGGCTTGGCTCAATGCCGCGAACCCATACCCCTCGAACCCCCGAGTCGCGCGTGATCATCGCCTGACCGTTAACAAACGGGGCACCGGCAACAATGCGCGAATCACGTCGGGCCTGATCGATGACGGTCTGCCAGTCACGAAGAGCCTCACCACTGGCCAAAACCTCAAGGTGCGACAACACGCCCAGCATGCGGTCGCGCACCTCCTTCTGAAAGCCGTTCATAACCGACAGCACCACGATCAGGGCGGCTACGCCTAGGCCAATACCGGCGACTGACAGCGCCGAAATAAATGAAATAAACCCATTACGCCGCCCGGATCGTTTGCCGGAGCGGGTGTATCGAAGACCGATAAATAATTCGTAGGGCATGGACATGAGGGTGGCGGCAGTTTGCCATAGAATCCTTCGGTGACTCTGACCCTGCTTTGCCCTGGCGCCCTCGCGAACCCCGTTGAGCCTGAACGCGTGCTCGCGCGGGTGCCTTTTATCCATCGAGCGCTGCGCCGGCTTGTTTTGCTGCCGCTCAATGTCGATGCGCAGCCCGCTGCCGGTTTGTCCGAGAATCCTGGCGGGGTCTCAAACCCTCGAGAAACCCCTGAGGAATCGTGGCTGCGGCAGCAGTTCAAAATCCCTCAACGTTTTCGCCTGGGGGCTTTCGCGGCCCAGGGCGCTTCAGGCGTAACCCAGGCCAGGCTGGTGGTTCGCCCCGTCCACCTGCACATCGGCCTGGATCATCTGGTGTTAAGCGCTCCGTCCGAGCTGCAACTCAGCGCGGATGAATCCGCCGATCTGATGAACTCGGCCAACGATTGGCTGCTGCAGGAGGGTGTACGCTTTGAGGCCCTCAGCGCTGATTTATGGAACACCGTCCTCGCCGACGACAGTGCGCAGACTCTGACCCAACTCGATGCTGCCAGCTCGCGAATGGCGACCGGGCGCAATATCGACGCATGGATGGTGCAAGGGCCAAAAGCCCGAACCTGGCGTCGTCTTTGCAACGAAGTACAGATGCTATGGCATACCCATCCGGTAAACCAGCGACGTGAAGCCAGGGGCGCCATGGTGATCAACGGGCTCTGGCTTGAAGGTGGCTTTGGTCCCCTGCCACCCACGCAGTACGATCAACTGATCGCCACTGACCCGGCCTGGCAGGGTCTGGCCAGGGCGGCCGGCCTTGGCGCCGATCAGCTTGTCAGCGCGAATTTGCAGGATGTTGAAAAGCGCCTCGCCGACACGGACCCACATCGAAGGGTACTGGCCATTTCCGACGACTGGCATCGTTCCTTGCTTAGCGGCGACGCCGCGCAATGGCTGGCCGCTTGGTCCAGTCTGGATCAGCTGCTGGCCGCAATGGCGGCGCGCGTCGGCGTAAGTCAGATTCAGCTTATTTGCACCGGTCAACGCAGCTGCTGGCAGTTGAGGCTGTCGGCCCAGGCGCGCTGGATTCCGCCGTTGCGGGCCTCACTGCGCGCCTGCCTCGAGGAGCGCGCATGATTGCGCAGCGACGCGCAGAACCGCGCGCCCTGCACTGCCTGCTTGAATCGGGCCTGCCGCCCGTGCTGGCGCGCATTTACGCGGCCCGCGGTATTGATTCCACACAGGGTATTGACCCGTCGCTCAACCTGTTGCTGCCGCCGGATGATCTGCGGGGCATAGAGGCGGCCAGCCGCCTGCTTGTGGACAGTATTCGCCGGCAGGATCCCATCTGTGTGGTCGGTGATTACGACTGCGATGGCGCTACGGCCAGTGCAGTGGCTGTGCGAGGCATTCGCATGATGGGTGGGCGTGCTGATTTCGTGGTCCCCAACCGCATCAAACACGGATATGGCTTGAGTCCAGCCCTGGTTGTATTGGCGCGCCAACATCCCGAGCTTGGTCCACCACGGCTGATTGTCACCGTCGACAACGGCATCGCCAGTCATGACGGTGTAGCGGCAGCCAACGATGCTGGCATTTCTGTGCTGATCACCGATCATCACCTACCAGGCGCGCGGCTCCCCGACGCTCAGGTCATCGTCAATCCAAACCAGCCTGGCTGTCAATTCGCCAGTAAGAACCTCGCTGGCGTAGGCGTCATGTTTTATGTCCTGCTCGCAGCCCGTGCGCTGCTTCGCCGTGAAGATCCCGCGAGTGCAGGTGCAAGCGCACCCTTGCAGCAGCTGCTTGATCTTGTAGCGCTCGGCACCGTCGCCGATCTGGTCAAGCTGGACGCCAACAACCGACGTCTGGTTCATGCCGG
>JBDLQY010000170.1:0-13464 GCA_039800325.1 Pseudomonadota bacterium
CGTGCGCGGATAAGCTCAATGCTCTTGTCCAGCATTAGTGGATCGAATGAAGGCGTATTGCCGGGCGCCATGATGGCTTCATTGCTGAACACGAACGGAATCGATTTAAAACCCGGGTAAATCTGCGCTGTCATATCCTGAATCTGGCGTATGTCACCAGCCCCCCAGCGCTCGCCGCCCCACAGAGCAAGTCCAATAAAAAATATTCGTGGCCGCCCCTGCTCAATACGATCGAGATTATTGAGAACCTGATCGTTGTACAACGCGTGATTTTTGGATTGATATTCCCAGGTATGCAGAGGCGTCTGGCAACCCGAGAGCATAAAGGCGGCAAATAGCGCCAGGAATAACGAACGAAACATCAAAGCACTCAGCGGATTTATGGTTCTTTTGATGCCATGATCGAAGACAGACTCATTGATCAGGCGGGCTCAATTTCAGCGAAGTTTCGTTCAGATATCCTTGCAAAATACACTGCAGTTCAGGGACAGCCCCAGTCACCGTAGCCCACAAAATATCGTCCCGCATGTGCTGCAGTCTGATCAGATCCTCATCCCGCATACTGAACTTCGGCGGTTGAGACGACCTGGTCACGAAAATATCGGCTGAGATCTTCCGGCGTGCGCAGGTCAACCTTTACACCCCCTAGAAGCTCTGACAGTTCACGCTCCATGTCGACCATGTCGAGTAGGGTCGGCGTGGCATCGGGAAGAAACTCAACCAGCAGATCAATATCGCTATCGGGGCCTGCAGTGCCTTTCAATCGAGATCCAAACAGCGACAGTCTGCGGATACCTCGCCGTTGGCAAAGCCGGGCTAGCGTTTGGGCATCAATCGGTAGGGCAGGATGCATGGCCGTTTGATCTCCGCAAGTGGTGGGCCCCCCGAGAGTCGAACTCGGCACCAACGGATTATGAGTCCGCTGCTCTAACCAGGCATGAGCTAGAGGCCCGCAGCCGAATTGTATCGGGTGACGAGGACCTCAGGTTGAGGCAAGGCCGGTGCGCAGCCGCTCGCGTCGCTGCAGTACCGAATTAACGCCCAAGGCACCCACCACCAGAGCGGCCCCAGCCAACTCAGCCGCCGACAGAACAACGCCCTCGACCGCGCGGGTCGCGAAGGTGACCACTGGCGTGAGATTGGCCAACAACACGGCATTTAAGGCCCCGATGCGGCGTGCGCCGGAGTTCCAGAGCAGCATGGCAATCAACGCGCCAAAGAGCGACACATAGACCAGGCGGACAGCAACGCCGGTGTCGACGTTCTGCGGAAAACCCGTGAGGCCCAGGGGCAGACCAATCAACCAGGCTGCGAACAGAAACCCGAGCGTCGGTATGGTGGTCAGAGTCGATACGCGGGCACTGGACCAGTGAGATAGGGACGAGGTTATGACGGTGTAAGTAACCCAACCCACCATCCCGACAACGACCATCAGATTACCCAGCCACTCGCGGTCAGCGCCAGGCGGGACGCTTGCGGTGGCGGCGCGGATGCCTGCTGAGCCCCATATGCCCAGGCCCAGGGTCTCACCGCCGCGAGTAACCACCAGCAGCACGCCCACGAAGGCAACCAGCATGCACAGCAGCGTGTAGCCCGCGGGACGACGACGGTAAAGACCCCACTGCATCAGCGCGGTGACAGCGGGTTGCAGCGCGAGAATAATGGCGGCCGACTCGGGGCGAGTGAAGGTTAACCCGCCGAACACCAGAATGGCCGAGGCAGCCATTCCTGCGCCGGCGATCGTGGCGACTCGACCGTGACCGTCAAAAGAAAAGGCTGTTACTCCCTCACGCCACAGCAGCACACCGGCAAAGCCAACGATAGCCACCAGATAGCGCAACAGGCTGAGCGTTGTGCCGTCGACACTTCCGTAAACCGCTTTGGCGATGGGCAACTGGGTACCCCAGATAAAGATCGCCAATAGCGTCATGCCAACGCCCGCGCCGAAACCCTCACGGGAAGGGGCGGCGCTCACGCGGCCGCCACTGCGGGGTAAGCGGTGTGTAACCGTAGGGCGATAGTTTCCGGTAACCGCGCCCGTAGGGCGATGGATTTCGGCTCAGGGCTAGGCGCAGAGCGCAGCAATACAAAACGTATTGCGAGCATCTGCAACGCCGCCATGGGCCGAAAGCCGCGCCCTACTGTCCTTCGAGGAAACTTTTGAGCTTGTCGGCCCTAGTCGGATGCCGCAACTTACGCAGAGCCTTGGCTTCAATCTGGCGGATACGCTCGCGGGTGACGTCGAACTGCTTACCGACTTCTTCCAGCGTGTGATCGGTACTCATCTCGATGCCGAAACGCATACGCAGCACCTTGGCCTCACGCGGGGTGAGCGAGTCAAGCACTTCTTTGACGACATCGCGCATGGATCCGTGCAGGGCTGCATCGGCAGGCGCCAGGGTGGTCGTATCCTCAATGAAGTCGCCCAGGTGCGAGTCATCATCGTCGCCAATGGGCGTCTCCATGGAGATGGGCTCTTTGGCGATTTTGAGGATTTTGCGGATTTTGTCTTCCGGCATCTCCATCTTGACGGCCAGCGTCGCCGGATCAGGCTCCTGCCCAGTTTCCTGGAGAATCTGCCGGCTGATACGATTCATCTTGTTGATGGTCTCGATCATGTGCACCGGGATTCGAATGGTGCGCGCCTGGTCTGCAATGGAGCGGGTGATGGCCTGGCGAATCCACCAGGTAGCGTAGGTTGAAAACTTATAACCACGGCGATATTCGAACTTATCAACCGCCTTCATCAGACCAATGTTGCCTTCCTGAATGAGGTCAAGGAACTGCAGGCCGCGATTGGTGTATTTCTTAGCGATCGATATTACAAGACGCAGGTTCGCCTCGGTCATCTCGCGCTTAGCCCTGCGTGCGCGGGCCTCACCCATGGTCATCTGCTTATTGATTTCCCGCAGATCTGCCAGCGGCAGTAATACACGAGCCTGCAAATCGACCAGCTTCTGCTGCAGGTCTTGAATGGCCGGAATGTTGCGCTCGAGTACGGCCGCATAGCCCCCCGCCTGGGCAAGCTCAGAGCGTACCCAGTTGAGATTGGTTTCATTGCCCGGAAAACTGGCAACAAAGCGCGCACGCGGCATGCCGACTTTGTTGACACAGATGTTGCCGATCGCGCGCTCGAGACTACGCACTTGGTCGACCTGTGATCGAAGCGTATCGCAGAGCTTTTCAACGATCTTGGCGGTAAAGCGAATCGTCATCAACTCGTTCTGGATTTCGGACTGCGCTTTAGCGTAGGGCTTGCTGCGGTAGCCCTCCTTCTCGTACGCCACACGCATGCGGTCAAAACCCGAACTGATCAGTTCAAACTTCTCGAGAGCAGACTTTTTAAGCTCTTCAAGCCGAGCAGAATTTGCGGCGCCCCCCTCACCCTCTTCATCCTCGAAATCAGCCTCATCGGGCTGAGCGGCAGGCGCTGGCGTGAAGGTTTCCTCAACGGCGTTGGGGTCGATCAGACCGTCGACGACCTCATCAATGCGCAAGGCGCCATTGCGGATACGCTCGGCATGATCGAGCACCTCGAAAATGGTGGTCGGACACGCCGAGATGGCCTGGACCATCTCTTTCAACCCGTCTTCGATACGCTTGGCGATTTCGATTTCGCCCTCGCGCGTGAGCAACTCGACCGAGCCCATCTCACGCATGTACATACGAACAGGGTCAGTTGTACGCCCGAATTCAGAGTCAACCGTGGACAGTGCGGCTTCGGCCTCTTCTTCCGCGTCGTCGTCGGAGGTGGCCACGGGTGTGGTGTCGCTGATCAGTAGGGTCTCGGCATCAGGCGCCTGATCGTAGACCGCAATGCCCATGTCGTTGAAGGTGCCGACGATTGAATCGATGGCCTCAGCATCGACCAGCGCTTCAAGCAGATGGTCGTTGATCTCGGCGTAGGTGAGAAAGCCCCTCTCTTTACCGTGCTTGATCAGCGTTTTAAGGTTGTTTCGGGTGGTCTCGCGCTGCTCTTCGGTAATGCCCGAACGCCCGCCGAGCTCTTTGAGCAGCTGCTTTTCCTTGGCGCGGCTGCCACGCTTGGAGGCCTTAACTGGCGTAGCGGGCACCTCAGCGATAACTTCAACATCGGCCTCAACCTCGGCTTCACTGTCGACCTCGTCAAAGGCCTCCTGGTCGTCGCCCATGAGTTCGGTATCATCACCGTCAGCGTCAGATTTGCGGTCTGCCTTGCCGGAAGCCGATTTCCCGGTGGTCTTGGCGGCCTTGCCCGCTTTGACTGCTTTGCCGCCCTTCGTGGGCTTGGCGTCTTGAGCAGCCTCGCCATCTGGCGTAGAGGCCTTGCCCCTGGCTGTTGCGTCTTTGTTTACTGCATCTTTCGAGATCCCGCCCGCTGACTTGGCGGTGCCTCGTTTACCGTCGGCCGAAGCTGACACCGGCACAGCGACCTTTTGATCACCGGCCTTGGACGCGCGCTCTTTGGCAGTGGCTGCCTTGGTTGAAACCGGCACGATATCCTTGGCCGCCGTACCCTTGGCCGCCGCGCTCTTGGCCTCCGACTTGGCAGCGGACGGTGCCGCTGCGGCGCCGGTCTTTGCTGACGGAGCGCTTTTTGATGCGACAGCCCCCTTGGCCGGTGCGGCAACCTTGGTCTGTGGAGTCGCCTTTGAAGCTGTGGCCGACGCTTTGGCAGCGTCCGCTAACTTACGAACCGCCGACCCCGTTGCGGCACCCTTGGCAGGAGCAGCCTTCACAGATGCGACTTTGGCGGAGGCACCCTTGGCAGGAGCCCCCCTGCCGGATGCGGCCTTGGACGGCGACGCCTTTGCGGGTGTGGCCTTCGCCGAAGTTGCCTTAGCGGGAGTCGACTTCGTGGCTGCTACCTTTGCAGGCAGCGCCTTGGCTGCCGCGCCTTTAACGCCGGCCCCTTTTACAGCCGTGGCCCTGGCCGTCATTGCTTTAGACGCTGCTGGCTTGGCGCTGGCACTCTTCGCCCCGGCGGCCTTCGATCCTGCAGCCTTTTTACTGGCAGCCTTTGTAATGGCGGTCTTTGCCACCGCCGGCTTTGTCGGCGCAGCCTTGACGGGCGATGCTTTACCGGTTGCCTTCGCTGAAGAGCTTGTCTTCGAGGCTGCTTTGGAATCGGATTTTTTGGCACCCTGGGCTTTGGCCGAGCCCGCTTTGGCTGAGCCCGCTTTGGCCGAAGCCGCCATTGAATGCGACTTTGCCGCGGGCTTGACCGCCGTGCGCGAGGCTGCGCGGGCCTTGCTGGCGGCTAGTCCTCGCAGCTTGCCACTAACAGACCCGCCGACCATGGCTGCGCCATCGTCGGCGGCTTGATGGCCCGTGCCAGTACGCATGTCATGATGCTGATCAAGGTTTTGATACCGATCACGACGACTTATTCCTTGCCCTGATTTCAGGACGCCTGCAGAACCACATTTGCTGACCGTCAGTTGGGACTTCGCCACGCTCTGCCTCACTTGAAACGCCTGGGGTAAAGGGAACCTTCCATTATACAAGTTCGCGACGTTTTGCCATCAGCAACTGGTAGCGCTCTCGGTCGACCTCATTCTTGATACCCGCCGCGACCAGGGCATCAATGCTTTGGCGCAGACGCCGAGCCCTGAGCTGAGCGATAGCGCCCGACAATTCAAGCGCAGCCTCTTGCTCATCCAAACCTTGCAAACCTGCATCAGCCAGAAGATCGCGTTCGAGGCGCCCTACCAGAGCGGGATCACGACCTTTAAGCGCCTCACAGACGCTGGCAAAAGTCCCGCCGGCGGGCATCGCGAGCAGCCAGTCAACAAATTGCCGCAAATCATCGGGCCACCACTCATCAGCCGCCGGCAGCCCAAGCGCGAGTACCGGATAAAGACTGAGCAAAAGCCGGGCTCTTGCCTCAAGGTCGGGCGCCGTAACCGGCGGCCTGGGCACTGGCGGCCGCCAGGCACCGCGCCCACGAGCGCCCTGCTCGGTCCAGGGCCGGTCGGTAGTCCCTCTACCGGATGCGCCGCCAACCTGCTGCGCCACCGGCCTAGTCGAAGCGTCGGGCCACGTACCCTCTGAAAAACCCGCTGGGCTGACCGAACGCTCGCCGGCCTGTGCGTTCATGAACGGGCCGCTGGCTGGACGCTGCTGCGCAAGATAACGCTCGACCTCGGTACTGCTCAGCTGAGACAGTGCTGCAATCCGATGCACCAGCTGCATGCGAAGCGCCGGCGCACCCAACTGCTGCAGCATCGGCGCCGCCTGTGCCAGCAGCATGGCGCGCCCCTCGGGTGTTTCCAGGTTCAGCTCGGCCTTTAGCTCACTCAGCATCCATTCGGACAGAGACAAGGTCTTACCCAGCTGCTCTCGCCAGCCCCGCTCGCCATGTTCGCGCACAAAGCTGTCAGGGTCATGCTCTGGCGGAAGAAAGAGAAAGTCGAGCCGACGCGTGTCTGACGCCATCGGTAAACAAACCCCCAGCGCACGCGACGCTGCCTTGCGTCCTGCCGTGTCTCCGTCAAAGGCAAACACCACCCGATCAGCCATACGTAGCAGCTTACGGACGTGATCCGGCGTGGTTGCGGTGCCCAGAGTGGCAACCGCGTTACCGATGCCATGTTGGGCCAACATCACGACATCCATGTAACCCTCAACCACGACGACGCAGTCTTCCTTGCGAATCGCCTCTCTCGCCTCAAACAGCCCATAGACCTCGCGCCCCTTGGAAAACACAGGCGTTTCGGGCGAGTTCATGTACTTGGGTTCGCCAGCATCGATCACCCTACCCCCAAACCCAATGATCTGTCCGCGCGCATTGCGAATCGGGAACATGATGCGATCGCGGAACCGATCAAAACGTCGCGCACGGCCTTCATCGCCCTCGGACTCAATCACCAGCCCTGCCTGAACCAGCGCCGGGGCTGCGTAATCAGGTACCGCCGCTTCCAGACCTCGCCACTGGTCAGGGGCATAGCCGATACCAAAACGGGCAGCGATTTCTCCGGTGAGCCCACGCCGCTTCAGGTAGTCGATGGCACGCGACGAATCCCGCAGACGTTGCCGATAAAAACGCGCCGCTTCGGCAAGCAGAGAGAAGAGATCGACGCCCGCTTGGGCACCCGCCAGTTCGCCAGCCTGCCCCGGTTGCGGCCGTATCCGCGGAACCACCATACCCGCAGAACGCGCGAGATCTTCGATAGCCTCGACATAGCCCAGACCCGCATGCTCCATCAGAAATCCGATTGCCGAGCCATGAACGCCGCAACCAAAGCAGTGATAAAACTGTTTCGAAGGGCTTACAGTGAAAGACGGCGACTTCTCGCCATGGAAGGGGCATAGCCCCAAAAAATTAGCGCCCGCGCGTCGCAGCTGAACGTACCGACCCACCAGCTCGACAATGTCGATGCGGGCGAGCAGCTGCTGGATGAAATCCTGGGGAATCACCCGCTGAGTTTAACGGGGGCCGCAGGTGCGTGCATCACCTGCCCTGACCTTAACGGGCAAGCGCCGCTTTAACCTGCGCGGAGATGGCACTCATGTCGGCCCGACCGGACAACTTGGCCTTGAGCACTGCCATGACCTTGCCCATGTCTTGGGGACCGCCGGCGCCGGTGTCTGCAATGGCCTGCGCGACAGCGGCAGCGATTTCTTGTGCGTCGGCCTGCTTAGGCAGGTAAACCGACAGAACCGACACCTCAAACTTTTCGCGGTCGGCCAAATCTTGGCGGCCGCCGCTTTCAAACTGCGCCATAGCATCCCGGCGCTGTTTGATAAGGCGCTCTACGACCGAGCAAACCTGCGCGTCGTCCAGCGTGATACGGTCATCAACCTCACGCTGCTTAATAGCAGCCAACAGCATTCGAATCGCGGATAAACGATCGGCCTCGCGCGCACGCATGGCCGCTTTCATGTCATCAGTGATTTGGTCTCTGAGGCTCATAACAACTGAATAAACGCTGGCCGAGCAGGTAGCTGCCCGGCCGTAGCGCGATCAGTACATCTTCTTAGGCAACATCTGGCTGCGGATGCGCTTGTAATGGCGCTTTACAGCGGCCGCCTTCTTGCGCTTGCGCTCAGACGTCGGCTTTTCATAGAACTCGCGAGCGCGCAGTTCTGTGATGATGCCGGCTTTCTCAATCGTGCGTTTGAAGCGTCGAAGCGCCACGTCGAACGGTTCATTTTCCTTGACGCGGACGGTAGGCATAGAGGATCACCCCCTTTCAGTCGAACTCGAAAGTATAGCCGTGAAGCCGCCCACCGGTCAAAGAAGGGCTGGGTTATTTACCGAATGAAGCGTTTGGCGCCGGCGGACAGACGATCCAAACCCGATACAACTGCGGTGCTGATGTCGACCAACCAGCCGTTTCAGCAGATGGGCTCGAATCTTCAGAAGGCATGCTCAGCCAACGGCCTGCCCAGCCGACCACCCCGAAGACCAGGCCCATTGGAAGTTGTAGCCGCCCAACCAGCCGGTGACATCGACCACCTCGCCAATGAAATAAAGTCCTGGTACGCGCAAAGACTGCAGAGATCGCGCATTGATCTCGTCGGTGGCAACACCACCCGCCGTCACTTCCGCCTTTCGGTAGCCCTCGGTACCTGTGGGCGACACCTGCCAGTCAAGCAGCCGCTCAACCAGACGCGCCAGGTCGCGTCGCCCAAGCTCGGCGATGCGCCGTGCGCCCTGCTGCGCGAAACCCGCCTGGGTCAGCCAGCGCTGCGCGAGTCTTTTGGGCATGAGATCAGCCAGCACGGCAGCCAGTGGGCGCTGTCCGGCGCTGGCCTGAGCCGTGACCAGATGATCGCGTAATCGCACCGCATCGCTCAGCATGATGCGCAGCGATACGCCGGGGCCCCAGAAACTCGAAGCCTGAAGCACCGCAGGCCCTGATAGCCCGCGGTGCGTAAAAAGCAGATCGTCGTCAAAATCGGGAGAAGACCCTGTCCGGACGCGCACGGGCTGCGACAGTCCGGCCAGTTCTCCCCAATGCGCTCCCCAGCTGTCATCAAAGAGCAAAGGCACCAGCGCGGGCCGAGGCGCAATCACACGGTGCCCAAATTGGCGCGCCAGGCGATGACCCAGATCCGTCGCGCCAATTTTGGGAATCGATAAACCGCCCGTAGCCACGACCAGATCGCGCGCGCGCAGGGTGCCTGCGCTGCATTCGATTTCGAATCGGCTCGTCTCGTTGTCAGCGCAGCGCCGTACCTGGGCGATTTGGCAGGGCTGCAGGCGCTGCACGCGCGCACGTTCGCACTCCGTGAGCAGCATGCGGATGATGCGTTCAGACGAGTCATCGCAGAACAACTGTCCCTTGTGCTTTTCGTGATAATCGATACCGTGCTCACGCACCAGCTGAATAAAGCGTTCGGGTGGATAGGCCCGCAGGGCGAAACGCGCAAAGCGCGGTTGCTCTCCGAAGTAGCGGTCTTCGCGACCGCCCTCAAGATTGGTGAAGTTGCATCGCCCGCCACCCGAGATGCGAATTTTCTCGGCGATGCGCTCTGCATGGTCGACCAAGGCGACGCGCAGGCCGCGCAGCCCTGCCTGGGCCGCGCACATCAGACCGGCGGCGCCTGCGCCGATGACGACAACATCAAAGTGGTTCTGCACGGGCCTGCGTCGGATTGAAAAAGGGCGCGTGCAATACTACGCCCATGAGAGTTCTCGGTATTGAAACATCCTGCGATGAGACGGGTGTAGCCCTTTACTGCACAGAGCGTGGCCTGCTCGGTCAGGCGCTGCATTCCCAGGTCAACATGCACGAGCGCTACGGCGGCGTGGTGCCTGAGCTCGCTTCACGCGATCACATCCGACGGGTGGTGCCCCTAACGGAGCAGGTGCTGACGCAAGCCTCGTGCACAGTGCGCGACATCGACGCGGTGGCCTTCACCGAGGGGCCCGGCCTGGCGGGTGCGCTGCTGGTGGGCGCCGGCGTGGCTACGTCGTTCGCCTGGGCACTGGACGTTCCTGCGCTGGGCGTTCATCACCTGGAGGGGCATCTGCTATCACCCATGCTTGCCGAAGAGGCGCCGCCATTTCCCTTTGTGGCGCTGCTGGTATCGGGCGGCCATACGCAACTCATGGATGTGACCGATATCGGCCGTTATCGCTTACTGGGCGATACCCTTGACGATGCTGCGGGTGAAGCCTTCGACAAAAGCGCCAAGCTGCTGGGTCTGGGATATCCGGGCGGGCCCGCGTTGTCTCGCCTGGCCACGCAGGGACGCCCCGGCCGCGCGCGACTGCCGCGCCCGCTGCTGCATGACAGTTCGCTCGATTTCAGCTTCAGCGGACTGAAGACCGCGGTGTTGACGCAGGTCAATAAAGGACTCGCTGACGAGCAGGCCCGCGCCGACCTGGCCCTTGAGATTGAAACCGCCATCACCGAGGTGCTGGCTACCAAGGCGATTCGGGCCCTCGGGCAGTCGGGTCGCCACCGACTGGTTGTTGCGGGGGGTGTGAGCGCCAATCGGCAACTGCGCGAGCGTTTGCTCAAGGTCAGTAAGCGCGATGGCATTCAGTGTTTTTTTCCACCGCCCGCGCTGTGCACAGACAACGGCGCCATGATCGCGCTGGCCGGCGCACTTCGGCTTCAAGCCATGGCGCAACAGGGGCTGCCGCTGCCGCGAAAAGTGGGCTTTAGCGTGCGACCGCGCTGGCCCTTGGACGAACTTGATTCAGTGCGCTGATACCGGCCAGAGCCAGGCAGCACCCCGTACACCCGATGAATCACCGTGCATAGCAGGCACCAGGCGGGTTGCGACCTCATCCGAAAAGACACTTTGAGGCAAAAGTTCAGGCAGGTGCTCATACAGCTCATGCACACGGCTCAGCCCGCCACCCAGTACGATGACGTCGGGGTCAACGATATTAATAACCACCGACAAGGCCCGCGCAAGTCTTTCCGCGTAACGATCAAAGCTGGCTCGTGCGGCTGCATCACCCGAGCGCATCGCAGCGATCACCGCTTCAGCGGTATCGAACCTTGAAAGCGGCTCATGCCGCAGGTGGTCTGCCAGCAGGCCTGGCCCACTCAGCCAGGTTTCAACGCATCCGTCACGCCCGCAGTAGCACCGGGGGCCGGGCCACTCGAGAGCCTGTTGCTGCGCCTGAGCGGCAGCAGGAAGACGAATATGGCCCCACTCGCCTGCAATCGCCATGGCGCCGCGCAGCAGCTGACCATGCGCGACCAGACCGCCCCCAACGCCCGTGCCCAGAATGACGCCAAACACTAGGCTGGCACCGGCCGCAGCACCATCGCTGGCCTCTGACATAGCGAGGCAATTGGCGTCGTTCTCGATTCGTACGGGTCTTTGTGTCAGCGTCTGAAGGTCGCGCAGAAAAGGCTGTCCATTGAGCCACGTGGAGTTGGAGTTTTTCATCAGGCCTGTTGCAGGCGAGATTGCGCCTGGCGTGCCAATACCCAGTGGGCGACGCACGGCATTGGCACCCAGGCGAGCCACAGCCGTGGCCTCAACCGAGTCAACCAGATCAGCAACGGCCTGCAGCGTACGGCTGTAGCTGCCGCGCGGCGCCGCGATGCGCTCACGTACCAGTTCCGATCCGTCATCGGCCAGCGCGATGGCCTCGATTTTGGTACCCCCGAGGTCTATTCCAAGACGAAACATACATTTCCAGGGTCACTAACCTTAGCGAGACCCAATGCGCTGCTCGGTCCCGTTGAGCAGCTTGCGGATATTGCCGCGATGTCGCCAGATCAGCAGCCCGCTCATGACAAGAATGGCCGCCACACGGGAGCCGGTGCCGTGCAGAAACAACTGCCACAGCGGCGCGAAGATCGCCGCGGTAAGGGCCGCGAGCGATGAGTAGCGAAAAAAGAACGCCATGATCAGCCAGGTGAGCAGGGTTGCGCCGCCGATCCAGGGATCAACCGCGAGCAGCACTCCAGCGGCAGTGGCCACGCCTTTGCCACCCGCAAATCCATGAAACAACGGAAACAAGTGGCCCACGAACGCCGCCAGCCCGGCAAACATCACCGTGGTTTCGCCCCAGCCGAATTGCGCCGCAAAGCCGCGCACCAGCAGAACAGCCACCACGCCTTTGAGCGCATCGCCCAGAAGCGTCAGCACCGCAGCCAGTCGGTTACCCGTGCGCAGGACGTTGGTGGCACCGGGGTTTTTTGAGCCATAAGTTCGCGGATCGGCCAGCCCCATGACGCGGCTGATCACAACCGCGAAAGACACCGAGCCAATCAGGTAGCCCAACCCTACTGCTGCAACCGCATAGACGCTTTCCATGACTCCTCCGGCAAGCTGAAGCTCAGGCGGTGGCATGCCCTAGAGACTGCCCGCCCCATGTTTACTTATCGAGTGCGCAGTTTACGGGCGTAGCCTTGAGCAGATCGACGATTCGAGGGGGCGCCAGGGATATCAGGTAACCGCGACGCCCGCCGTTGAGATAGACCCGCTCGAAATCCAGCATGGTCGACTCGAAGTACACCGGCATGAATTTACGAGTTGCAAAAGGCGAAGTACCGCCCACCAGATAGCCCGTGTGGCGCTGGGCTACTTCAGGCTCGCAGGGCTCTACGCTTTTAACACCGATCTGTCGTGCCAGAGACTTAGTCGAGACCTTGCGATCACCATGCATCAGCACAATAAGCGGCCGCGCTCGATCGTCCTGCATGACCAGGGTCTTAAAAACCTGGTGCTCATCAACGCCCAGCTGCCGGGCCGACTCGGCCGTTCCACCGTGCTCAACATAGTCATAGGGATGTTCGCCAAACGCTTCGCGCCGCTCGCGCAGCCAGCGCGTAGCGGGCGTCTCAGAAACATGGCGCGACGCGCTCATCGCTATGCCCCACCAGCCTGGGGATAAAGCCCGCGACCCCGCGCGAATACCCGGGTCAGACCTAAGAGCGCATCGGTAAACGGCGTGGGTACCGCTACAGCGTGACCGATCTCGCGGACGGCGCCGACCAGCGCATCGAGCTCAATCGGTCGGCTGGCCTCGACGTCCTGCAGCATGGATGTTTTAAAGGCGCCCAGCTTTCGGGTGAGCACGTGCCGCTCTTCGGGCGGCGTGGCGATTGGCAGACCGATACGCGCACCGATTTCGGCAGCTTCAGTCATCACTCGGGTGAGAAATCCGCGCGCCAAGTCATCATCGAGAATACGGTCGGCCGTGGCCCCGGTAAACGCCGACACGGGGTTCATGGTCATGTTGCCCCACAGCTTGAACCACACGTCCTGCTGAATACGTGCCGAAGCCTCAGCCTGAAAGCCGGCCGCACAGAGGGCTGCAATAGCGCGCTCGCTGCGCGAACTCTGGCCGCCCGCAGGCTCGCCCACAATCAGACGGGTACTGGTGCCGCCTGCCTGACGTGCGACGCCGGGCTGCGGCGTGGTGGCGGCCAGATGGACCACCGAACCAATAACACGCTCGGCGGGTAGCTGCTGCGCGATGCGACGGCCCGGGTCAATGCTGGTCCACTCACGCGCTGCAAGCTCGGGCGCCAGGCCGTGAAACATCCACCAGGGTACGCC
>JBDLQY010000171.1:0-21877 GCA_039800325.1 Pseudomonadota bacterium
ATCCCCATGCGATTTGAAGGTACCCAGTCTTACGTCGCCACCGACGATCTTAAGCTTGCCGTCAACGCGGCTATCACGCTGCAGCGGCCGCTGCTCATCAAGGGCGAGCCGGGCACGGGTAAGACCATGTTGGCCGAAGAGGTCGCCAACGGATTAGGAATGCCTTTATTGCAATGGCACATTAAGTCGACCACTAAGGCTCAGCAGGGGCTCTACGAATACGACGCGGTATCGCGGCTTCGCGATTCTCAACTGGGCGATGAGCGCGTGCGCGAAATTCACAACTACATCATCAAGGGTGTGTTGTGGCAGGCGTTCCAGTCAGACCGCCCAGTCGTGCTTCTCATCGACGAAATTGATAAGGCTGATATCGAGTTTCCGAATGATCTTCTGCGTGAAATTGATCGCATGGAGTTCCATGTCTATGAGACCCGCGAAACAATTAAAGCGCGGCACCGTCCAGTGGTCATCATCACGTCCAATAATGAGAAAGAGTTGCCCGATGCGTTCCTGCGACGCTGCTTTTTTCATTACATCAAGTTCCCCGACCGGGACACCATGCAGCAGATTGTCGATGTGCACCATCCCGGGCTCAAGAAACAGCTGCTATCGGCCGCGCTCGATGCTTTTTACCAAATTCGAGAGCTGCCAGGTCTCAAGAAAAAGCCGTCCACTTCAGAGCTCATTGACTGGTTGAAGCTTCTGCTTGCCGAAGATATCGGTCCGGAAGCCCTGCAGGCCAAAGACAACAAGACCGTCATCCCGCCCCTGCACGGCGCTCTACTCAAAAATGAGCAGGACGTGCACCTCTTTGAGCGTCTGGTATTTATGGCTCGGCATAATCGCTGAGCGGGCCGCAGTATGCTCATTGACTTTTTTCTGCATCTAAAGGCAGCGCGTCTACCGGTATCTATCAAAGAGTACCTGCTGCTGCTCGAGGCCATGGGCAAACAGGTCATCGGACCTTCTATTGAAGAGTTCTATCTGCTCGCACGCGCTGCGCTGGTTAAAGACGAGCGACTCTTTGATAAGTTTGACAAAGCTTTTGGCGCCTACTTCAAAGGCGTGCAGTCAATCCCGGGCATTGACGTTGACCTCCCACTCGATTGGCTCAAGCGCAAGCTACAGAGAGAGTTCACCGCCGAAGAAAAAGCCGCCATTGAGGCCATGGGCGGGCTTGACAAGCTGCTTGAGCGGCTCCGCGAGCTGCTTGAGGAACAGAAAGCCCGTCACGAGGGCGGTAACCGCTGGATCGGTACCAACGGCACCTCGCCTTTTGGTAACGGCGGCTTCAATCCTGAGGGTATTCGCGTCGGAGGGCCATCAGCCGGTAACCGAACAGCGGTCAAGGTCTGGGAGCAGCGCGCCTACCGCGACTACGACGATGAAGTCGAGCTGGGCACGCGCAATATCAAGGTGGCGTTGCGACGCCTGCGCCGCTTCGCCCGAGAAGGAGCCGAAGAAGAACTCGACCTCGACGACACGATTGCGTCGACCGCCCGTAATGCGGGTTATCTCGACATTCGCATGGTTCCAGAGCGACACAACACCATCAAAGTCTTGATGCTGTTAGATGTCGGCGGAACCATGGACGATCACATCAAGATGACGGAAGAGCTGTTTTCGGCCGCACGAACCGAGTTCAAGCATCTTGAGTTTTACTACTTTCACAATTGCGTCTACGACCATGTCTGGAAAAATAACCGACGTCGCCATGCCGAACGCTTCGCGACCTGGGATATTTTGCGCAAGTTCAATCCTGATTACCGCCTGATTCTGGTTGGCGACGCCACCATGAGCCCCTATGAAATCCTGCAACCCGGGGGCTCAGTCGAGTACAACAATGAGGAGCCCGGCGCGGTATGGCTCAGACGCCTGGTTGAACGCTTTCCAAAGTTTGCGTGGCTCAACCCTGAGCCTGAAGGGGTCTGGGAATACCGGCAGTCTATCGCAGTGATTAAGCAGATCATGAACAACCGCATGTATCCGATGACCTTGCAGGGGCTCGAGCGCGCCATGCGCGAGCTATCGAAATAAGCTTTGTCGGGTCAAAACTAAACGACCAGTAGTTGCTGCTCGCCCAACAGGGTGCGCGCCCATTCGATGGACTCAAGCCCATAAGCACGAGCAATAACACGGGCTCTTTCAAGCAAGACCCTTGAACTGACTGATAGTTCAGGGCCTTTAAACGCCAACATAACGACATTACCCGCCTGGGTACTGGGCAGCTCAATTACCCGCCCATCGAACACCTGTCGAATACGGTCCGAGTTGCGCGCGTACGAGGCATGCTCGCCGAATAAATTCACAACCAGAATTCCCGGGCTGGCGAGGGCGGCGTGGCAGTCACGATAGAAGGCCCGCGAGTCGATAACGGGTCCGCGTGCTTCCTGATCATAGAGGTCTGACTGAATCACGCCGAAACAGCCCGCCTTGGCCTCACGAATAAAGGCGTGTGCATCTTGCTGAATAACGCGTAAACGCAAGTCATCGGGCGGCAGGCGGAACCATTGGCGGCTGGCCCGAATCACTGAGCCACTGCGCTCAGCCACGTACAAGTTTGAAGTTGTCAGGTAATGATGGCAGAAACGCGTCAACGCGCCGGCGCCCAAGCCCAGCTGGGCCAAAGCCACAGGCGGATGCATGAAGAGCATCCACCCCATCATCTGCCGAACATACTCAAGCTCGAGCTCGAGCGGGCGCGCCAGACGCATGGCGCCCTGCACCCACTCGCTTCCGAAATGCAGGTACCTGACCCCGTCAAACTCTGACAGGGTAATGGGTGGCTCGAGATCGGTGCCCGGCAAGGTCGACGCTCAATGCCCGCACATCAGAGGCAAAAGAGTTTTCATCGACCGGTCAGCAACAGCTCGTTGACGCGCTTTACGAACGCAGCCGGATCCTCAAGTTGACCACCTTCAGCCAAGAGGGCCTGGTCAAACAGCAGCCAGGACCAATGACCAGTACGTTCGGGCTCAGCACGCAGACGAGCCAAGAGGGGGTGATCCACATTGACTTCCAGAATCGGCTTACGGGGCGGTGCAGACTGACCTGCCTGTTTCAGCATGCGCTCTAGATTGCCGCTGATATCGCCTTCATCTGACACAAGACACGATGCCGAGTCTGTAAGACGTGTGGAGACGCGCACATCCTTCACGCGTTCACCCAGGGACTCGCGGATCTTTGTCAGGATCTCTTTCCAGTCGCCCTCCTGAGCCTTCATCGCCTCTTTTTCGGCTTCCTCAGCAAGCTCACCGAGGTCTAGGCCTCCCCGCGCAACCGAGGTTAAGGGCTTGTCCTGAAAACTGGACAGGAACGACAGCATCCACTCGTCAACCCGATCCGTCAGCAGCAGAACTTCGACACCCTTCTTACGGAACACTTCAAGGTGCGGGCTGTTACGCGCAGCCGCCGGGGTCTCAGCCGTGACGTAATAGATCGCCTTCTGTCCTTCCTTCATTCGGGCCAGGTACTGTTCAAGCGACACGGTCTGATCATTGCTTTCATTAAGGGTTGACGCGAACCGCAGCAGCTTGGCAAGGCGCTCCTGGTTTGCGAAATCCTCACCCATTCCTTCTTTCAATACCTGGCCGAATTCGTTCCAAAAGCTTTGGTACTTTTCTGACTGGCTTTCGGCGAGATCTTCAAGCATGGACAGCACGCGCTTGGTGCAGCCTTCACGAATGGCCCGAACGTCGCGGCTCTCCTGAAGAATTTCTCGCGAAACGTTGAGCGGAAGATCGCTTGAATCAATCACACCCTTCACGAAGCGGAGATACACGGGCATGAGCTGCTCGGCATCGTCCATGATGAATACCCGGCGCACGTACAGCTTGATGCCGCGACGCGTCTGACGATCCCACAGGTCGTAGGGAGCTTTTGAGGGGAGGTAGAGCAGCTGCGTATATTCAGTGCGCCCCTCGACCCGGCTGTGCGTCCAGGCGATCGGCTCTCCGCCGCCCGGCGCCAGGTATTCGAAAAAAGATCGATACTGCTCGTCGGTGATGTCCGACTTGGCACGAGCCCACAAAGCGCTGGCCTGGTTGACTGTTTCCAACTCAGGCTGCGCAGGCTTGTCTTTCTCTTCGCCGAAGTGCTCTTTGAGCATGCGAATCGGGAGCGCGACGTGATCTGAATATTTCCGGATGATGCTGCGTAGACGCCACCCCGATAGCAGGTCATCAAACGACTCGCCCTCCGCCGTCCCATCCGCGGAGGCGTTTGGCCGCAGATGCAGAATGACCTCCGTGCCCGGCTCTGCGCGGTCAATGGTCTCAATGCTGAATTCGCCTGACCCGTCAGACTCCCACCGAATACCCTCGGATGCTGGCCGTCCGGCACGCCGACTTAGAACGGTCACTCGGTCGGCAACAATGAAAGCCGAGTAGAAACCCACACCGAACTGACCAATCAGCTGCGAGTCACGCGCCTGATCGCCCGACAGCTTTCCGAAAAACTCGCGGGTTCCAGAGCGAGCGATCGTACCTAAATGCTCGATCGCTTCTTCTCGGGAAAGACCGATTCCGCGATCACGTATGGTAATGGTGCGTGCTTCTTTATCGAAGCCGACTTGAATGTCCATCTCACCCACACCCTCTAACAGGGTGGAGTCGGAGAGCGCCTCAAAGCGCAGCTTGTCGCTGGCATCTGACGCGTTGGAAATAAGCTCGCGCAGAAAAATCTCGCGATTGCTGTAGAGCGAATGAATCATCAGCTGTAGCAGCTGTTTGACTTCCGCCTGAAACCCCAGCGTTTCTTTCATTGAACCCATGACAATCCTCTCCTACGTCTGAACGAGGGGATGGTTGGGGCATCCCGCGGCAATTTCAAGGGCCGCTGGCGCGTCCGGTTCTCACGAAGTCTGGGTTACAGTTCCACCATGGACGTGACTGACGGCATCAACTGGACCCTGCTGCTCGCTTTCTGCTGGTTCGCCTGGGTCGGGGCGGTCACACCTGGGCCGAACACCATGCTGGCTCTGGCGACAGCGGTTAATTTTGGCGCGGCCAGCGTCCGTCCCCACATGCTGGGCGTTACGGTGGGTACCGGCGCCATCATGGCCGCCGTGCTGGCGGGAATGCACGGTCTGCTGCTCGCCGTACCGGGCCTGGCCCTCGTGCTGAAGTGGCTGGGGGTATCCTGGCTAGTCTGGATGGGACTCAAGCTGCTCGGGGCGCGACAGATCGGTCAGAAATCCGTGGTGCGGCCGCCCAGAGCCTACGAATCCGCGCTTCTGCAGTTGGCTAATGGCAAGGGTTGGATGTTGATTACTGCCACTGCGGCAGCCTGGCGGGGAATCACATCTCCGGCCTGGCTTGACGCCCTGCTGATTACCCTGATTCACGCATTCAGCTGCACGCTAGCTCTTGTGGTGTGGGCTTTTTTAGGACAGGGCTTGTCCGGCTGGTTAAGTGCCAGAGGGCGACTGACGGTTTTTAATGCGGTCATGGGCCTATCGCTGATCGCGACTGCCGTTTGGATGGCGGTGCAGTGAGCCGTCGTAACGAAACGCCTGATCGCCGAGCCGAAGGGCTCGCGGTATTCTGCTCAGCCTGATATCCAAGGAGACCTCAATGACCCGTATTGCCCCTGAACAACTGCGCAGCGCCCGCTGGTTTGCACCCGATGATCTGCGTTCGTTCGGTCACCGCTCGCGGTTTATGCAGATGGGTTACGGCCCTGAGGATTGGAAGGGGCGCCCCGTCATCGCCATCATCAACACCTGGAGTGACGTCAACCAATGTCATGCCCACTTTCGTGAGCGGGTGGCTGACGTCAAGCGTGGCGTTCTTCAGGCGGGCGGATTTCCACTCGAGCTGCCGGCGATCTCGCTATCTGAACCCATCGTAAAGCCCACCACGATGCTTTACCGCAATCTGCTGGCCATTGAAGCCGAGGAGTTGCTGCGCAGCCATCCGGTCGATGGCGCGGTACTCATGGGTGGCTGCGACAAGACGACCCCGGGGCTCGTCATGGGGGCCTTCTCGGCGGGCCTGCCCTGTATTTATCTGCCCGCGGGTCCAATGTTGCGGGGCAACTGGAAGGGCAACACCCTGGGAAGCGGCTCTGACGCCTGGAAATACTGGGATGAGCGCAGGGCTGGCAACATTACCGATGACGACTGGCTCGAAATGGAAGCAGGCATTGCTCGCAGCCACGGTACCTGCATGACTATGGGGACGGCCGCCACCATGATGGGTATCGCCTAGGCACTGGGACTAACCCTGCCGGGCGCATCGTCCATTCCGGCGCCTGACGCCAGTCATCCGCGCATGAGCGCAGCCTGCGGCCGTCGCATTGTCGATATGGTCTGGGAAGACCTCACGCCGGCACGCCTGCTGTCACGACGCCATTTCTTAAACGGCATCAACGCGGCGATGGCCATGGGCTGCTCGACCAACGCCATTATTCATCTGGTCGCCATGTCACGCCGCGCCGGGCATCCGATCACCCTAGATGATTTCGATGCCGCCAGCCGTCATGTTCCGGTCATTGCCAACATCAGACCCAGCGGCAATACCTGGCTGATGGAAGACTTCTACTATGCGGGCGGCATGCCAGCCATGCTGAAGCGCATTGAGTCGCACCTTGCGCTTGACGTGCTGACGGTTAACGGCAAAACCCTGGGTGAAAACATCGCGCATGCGCAGGTCTACAACGACGACGTCATTCGGCCTCTGTCGAACCCGATCTACGCCGAAGGCGCGCTCGCGGTGCTGCGCGGCAATCTGGCCCCTGATGGTGTCGTCATCAAGCCCAGCGCCTGTGCGCCCCACCTGCTTAAACACACCGGTCCAGCATTGGTATTTGACGACTACCCATCTATGAAGAAAGCGGTTGAAGATCCCAATCTGGACGTCACTGCCGATCACATTCTGGTGCTTAGGAATGCCGGACCGCAAGGTGGCCCTGGTATGCCCGAGTGGGGCATGCTACCCATTCCGGTCAAGCTCATTCGACAAGGCGTGCGCGACATGCTCAGACTTTCAGATGCCCGCATGAGCGGCACCAGTTACGGCGCCTGCATGCTGCATTGCGCGCCAGAGGCCTTCGTCGGTGGACCGCTTGCTCTGGTCCGCAATGGCGACCTCATCAGCGTCGACGTTGCGGCGCGAACCATTCATCTTCAGGTCAGCGATACCGAGCTCGCCACCCGCAGAGCAGCTTGGACCCCACCGCCCGCGCGCTTCGAGCGCGGCTACGGTTGGATGTTCAGTCGACATATTCTGCAGGCTGACCAGGGCTGTGACTTCGACTACCTTGAGACCAGTTTTGGTGCGCCGGTGGGCGAACCGTCAATCTACTAAACGGAGACTGCAGCATGGCACTCAGCTCTGAGACTCGAGAGCGACTCATGGGCGTCAGCACCGCGACGCTGTGCACGGCCCTATTCAAGCGGGGCTTGCGCAATCAGTTCATTCAGGATGTGCGGCCGCTTAACCCCAACCTGCCGAATATGGTCGGAGAGGCTTTTACCCTGCGCTACATTCCTGCGCGAGAAGATCTCAACCCCATCACGGTTTTTCAAAACCGTGCCCACCCGCAGCGTAAGGCGGTGGAAGACTGCCCGCCCGGAGCAGTCTTCGTGATTGATAGTCGAAAAGACCCCCGCGCAGCCTCGGCGGGCTCAATTCTCGTGACCCGTCTTATGAAGCGAGGTGTAGCTGGGGTAGTAACCGACGGCGGCTTTCGTGATTCACCGGAAATTGCGCGCATGCCCTTCCCCGCTTATCACAACCGTCCATCAGCGCCGACCAACCTCACCTTGCACCAGGCTCTGGATATCAATGTGCCCATTGGCTGTGGTGATGTGGCCGTCTGGCCAGGCGATGTGGTCGTGGGCGACGCAGAAGGCGTGGTCGTCATTCCGGCTGCCATCGCCGACGAAATCGCGCATGAAGCCGTCGAAATGACCGCCTTCGAAGATTTTGTCACCGAGAAGGTACAGGAAGGGCGATCGATTCTCGGTCTGTACCCGCCGACTGAGGAGCAGTCGCGCCGCGATTTTGAGCAGTGGCGAGTCCAGAAGGGTCGGTAACTGCAGAACCTAATGACTCAACCGAATCGTAGGATTTAGCTCGGCCCAAAGTGCGCTTCAACGAGCTCAGGCGACACCGCCTCGAGCTCGGCTGGCGACCACTGCGGCTTTCGATCCTTATCAATCAAGAGGGCACGAACACCCTCGCAAAAGTCGGAGTGTCGCTGAAACTGGCGGGCCAACACCGCGTCGAGTTGTAGCACCTGCGCGAGGGACATTTTTCGGGTCTTCTGGAGATAGCGTAGGGTGACCAGGGCGCCCGTGGGCGAGCCGGACATGAGGCTACGAGCAGGACCCTCAAAGTACGGGTCTTCCTGTGCCGCCGCCTCAAGACTCTGCATGATGGCGCTCACCGTGGGCTGCGTGCCAATATAACGCAGCGCCTCTTGGTACTGCAGCAGCACAGACTGCCCCATCTGGGCTCGATACTGATGGTGAAAGCGAAGGCACAGTTCGGTGATCAGCGTATGGTCTGCATCGGAATGTCCCGTCCATGGTAGTCCCGCGAGCGCATCCAGTAAGGCGCTGTGGGCATCAGTAGGAACAAAATAATCGGCCAGCCCGCCGACAATTGCATCGGCCTCATGGATGGCAAGACCTGTCAGCGCCATGATCACGCCTGCACCCGCTGGCATACGGTTCAGAAACCAGCCGCCGCCAACATCCGGAAATAGGCCGATATGAATCTCGGGCATCGCCAGCCGCAGACCTTGCGAGACGATGCGGTGGCTCGCGCCCACAGCCAGCCCAACCCCGCCCCCCATGCAGACGCCGTGGACCAGACTGACGATGGGTTTCGCAAATTCGTGAATCATGCGATCGAGCTGATACTCGACGGAGAAAAAACGATCACCGTAGACATGACATTGTGGCCCCCCCGCCCGCACCTGGCGAACCACCTCGGCCACATCGCCACCAGCGCAAAACCCCTTCTCGCCCTTACCGCTCAAAACCACCGCAACGACTGACTCATCGGACGCCCAGATCTGCAACTGATCGCGCATCAGCTCACACATGGCCAGATTAAGGGCATTGAGCTGCCGCGGACGATTCAGTCGAATGCGGCCTAGGCTCCGACCGTCGTGCGCGGGCAGCGTGTCAAACTCAACGGGCGCTTCGATGTCAGGGTTCATATCGGTAGGCTCGCTGCTCTTATGTCTTGGGAAGCACTCTGGGAAGACTGAGGCTCACCTGTTTAACGCGCGGCTCAATCAATTTGCCCTTGCGCGCACGCGCACCCAGGTAAGCGTCCAACGATGAGGCCGACAAGTTCTTGGTGATGGGTTTAGCACCACGGCCGATGCCCGACACCACGAGACCCTCCGCACCATAGACCAGTGCTGCTTCCAAACGCTCGCCCTTATCAAGCCCCAAAAGCGTCACTCCGCGTCCACCGTTGCGCAGCACCTTGATCTCAGACAGGTCAAGCACCAGCGCACGACCTGAATCGGATACCAGCATGACTCGATTCATGCCCGGTGTGAACCGCACAGGCCGTAGCGGCTGGTCACCCTCATCGAGACTTATAAAAGACTTACCCTGCCGTGTACGCCCGAGCAGATCACCCGCCTGACAGATGAAACCGACTCCGCCGGAGCTGGTGATCAGCACGCCTTCTTCGGCGTGCGCCGCTAAACCATGATCAATACGCGAGCCTGGCTCAAGGTCAACCAAACTGGTCATGGGCACACCATCACCTCGCGCCGACGGGAGCTGCGAAACAGGAATTGAGTAAACACGTCCATTCGACGCAAGCGCAAACAAGTGGTCGGTGGTCATCACCTCATGGGCACTGCGCAGGCTGTCTCCCGACTTAAAGGAAAACTGCGTCCAGTCATGGCCGTGGCCCTGACGCGCTCTGACCCAACCCCGCTCAGACAGAATTACGGTCACAGGCTCGGCATTCATCTTGATCTCAGCCGAGACCCGCTGAGCCTCCTCAATGAGCGTGCGCCGGTCATCGCCGAATTGCTTCGCATCGGCTTCGATTTCGCGGCTCAGCTGCCGCTTCATAGCCTGCGGACTGGCCAGAAGCGCTTCGAGGGCTGCCTTGTCCTTAGCCAGCGCCTGTAGTTCCTGGTCGATGCGAATAGCCTCAAGCCGAGCCAACTGGCGCAGGCGAATTTCAAGCACGTCTTCAGCCTGCCGCTCGCTCAGTGCAAAGCTCTCGATCAGGGCCGATTTCGGCTCGTCAGACTCGCGGATGATCCGAATCACCCGGTCAATATCCAGCAGGATGCGTTGCCGCCCTTCAAGGATGTGCATGCGATCGTCAACGCGTGCCAGGCGGTGACGCGTGCGACGAGTGACCGTAGTCAGTCGGAACTCCAGCCATTCACGCAGCATCTGGTCAAGCGATTTTTGACCGGGCCGACCGTCAAGGCCGACTGACACCAGGTTGACCGACACACTGGCCTGCAGGCTGGTATGCGCCAGTAAAGTATTGAGCAGCTCTTGTTGCTCAATGCGGGAGCTTTTAGGCTCAAAAACCAGGCGTACCGGTGCATCCTTGCCTGACTCATCGCGAACCGTATCAAGCACAGCAAGAACCGATTGCTTGAGCTGAACCTGCTCGGGGGCTAACGCCTTTTTGCCGGTCTTGATCTTGGGATTGGTGAGTTCCTCGATTTCTTCGAGAACCTTTTGGGCTGATACGCCATGCGGCAGCTCATGAATCACAAGCTGCCATTGCCCGCGTGCCATGTCTTCGATGCGATGACGGGCCCTGACTTTGATTGATCCCCGCCCGCTCGAATAAATTTCTCGAATGTCGAGTGCTGACGAGATGATCTGCCCCCCGCCCGGAAAGTCTGGACCCGGCATGCACTGCAGAACCTGCTCAAGCGTGGCCTGCGGATCACGCAGCAGCGCCATCGCAGCCTGGGCAATCTCACGCAGGTTATGGGGCGGTATCTCGGTCGCCATACCCACGGCAATACCTGAGGCTCCATTGAGCAGTACCATGGGCAGACGGGCCGGAAGCACTCTGGGCTCTTCGGCTGAACCATCGTAATTTGGAACAAAATCGACCGTACCTTCATCGATCTCGTCCAACAATAATCGCGCATAGGGCGTCAGTCTCGCCTCGGTGTAGCGCATGGCGGCCGCACCATCGCCGTCCCGAGAGCCAAAGTTGCCTTGACCGTCAATGAGCGGATAGCGCAGGCTGAAGTCTTGTGCCATGCGAACCAGGGCCTCATAGGCCGCCACGTCGCCATGCGGATGGAAGCGACCCAGTACATCGCCCACCACCCGCGCAGACTTCACCGGCTTGGCGCCAGACGCCAGACCCATGCGCTGCATAGCAAACAGAATACGACGCTGAACCGGTTTCTGACCGTCACACACATCCGGTAAGGCACGCCCCTTGACCACCGAGACGGCATAGTCAAGATAGGCTCGCTCGGCATACTGCGCCAGCGTAATGGCCTGCCCGTCGTCAGCGGGCGCAAACAGATCAGGCGTGTGCTCAGACATCGACATCCACCTCGTTGCCGTGCGTCTCCAACCAGGCACGACGCGCCTGCGCTTCGCCCTTACCCATCAGCATGGTGAATCGCGCCTCCGTTGCGGCGCGCTCGAATTCGCCGAAATCAACCCTGAGCAAACGCCGGGTCTCGGGGTTCATGGTCGTTTCCCACAACTGTTCGGCGTTCATCTCACCCAGGCCCTTAAAGCGCGAGATTTGCCAGGACCCGTCGCGAACACCATCCTTGCGCAGTTTGTCTTCGACGTGTCGCAGCTCACCTTCATCAAGACAGTAAAGCTTGCGCACCGGCCGTTTGCCTTGCGCAGCCACATCGACTCTAAACAGAGGGGGCTTGGCCACCCAGATATGTCCCCGCTCGATGAGACGCGGAAAATGCTTGAGAAACAAGGTCAGCAGAAGAACCTGTATGTGCGCACCGTCGACATCGGCGTCCGACAAAATGCAGATACGACCGTAGCGTAAGCCCGAAAGTTCGACTGCATCACCCGCACCATGGGGGTCCACCCCGATCGCCACTGAAATATCGTGAATTTCATTGTTAGCAAACAGGCGATCGCGATCGGTCTCCCAGGAGTTCAAGACCTTGCCGCGTAAAGGCAGAATGGCCTGAAACTCTTTGTCACGACCCATCTTGGCTGAGCCGCCTGCGGAATCACCCTCAACCAGAAAAATCTCGTTACGAGCAATATCGCTCGATTCGCAGTCGGTCAATTTGCCGGGTAGGACCGCGACACCTGAGCTCTTGCGTTTTTCGACTTTCTGCGCAGCCCGGCTTCGTGCCTGCGCCTGCCGAATGACCAGATCAGCAAGGCGCCGACCGTATTCCACATGTTCATTCAGCCAAAGTTCAAGCTGTGGCTTAGCTAGACTGGAGACCAGGCGCAAAGCATCGCGCGAATTGAGCCGCTCTTTGATCTGGCCCTGAAACTGGGGGTCGAGCACCTTGGCGGACAACACAAAACTGCAACGCGCAAAGACATCTTCGGGCATAAGTTTGACGCCCTTTGGCATCAAGCCGTGCAACTCGATGAATCCCTTGACGGCGCCGAATAAGCCCTCGCGCAGACCTGCCTCGTGTGTGCCACCCGCAGGCGTCGGGATCAGGTTGACATACGACTCTCGCACCAGCGGCCCGTCCTCAGTGAAGGCCACGGCCCACTGCGCCCCCTCGCCTTCTGCAAAAGTCTCATGTCCGGCCTCAACGGACTGCTGCCCCTCAAATAGCGGTATCAGGAGAGCTGTTGCGTTACCACCCGCAAGCGCCTCGGTCAGATAGGCACGCAGACCCTCGGCGTAATACCACTCAGTGTGGCGCTGAAGCTTTTCGTCATGCAGTCTTACCCTGAGCCCGGGCAGCAACACAGCCTTTGACCGTAACAGCTGAAGTAGCTCTGCCTGCGGAATAAGCGCGCTATCGAAATACCGGGGATCAGGCCAGCAGTGCACCCTCGTGCCACTGCGTCGGTCAGATTTGGCGGCAGGCCGCGAGCGTAGTGGCTCAACGACCTCACCACCCTCGAAAACGATGTCATGCACGCCGCCGTCTCGCCAAACGGTGACCTCGAGTCGCCGAGACAGGGCATTGGTGACGGACACACCAACACCATGAAGTCCACCCGAAAAGCTGTAGGCCCCTGCCCCACTGGCCTTATCGAACTTGCCACCGGCGTGCAGACGGGTAAAGACGATTTCGACGACTGGCGCACCCTCTTCGGGGTGTGCGCCCACGGGGATTCCGCGCCCATCGTCGTCGACGGTCACGCTACCGTCGGCATGCAGGCAAACCTCAATGGTTCGACAGGCGCCCGCAAGCGCCTCGTCAGCAGCGTTGTCGAGCACCTCCTGCACGATGTGCAGCGGGTTATCGGTGCGGGTGTACATTCCCGGCCGGCTTCTAACCGGCTCAAGACCT
The DNA here is from genome assembly GCA_039800325.1 of Pseudomonadota bacterium. Taxonomy (GTDB): domain Bacteria; phylum Pseudomonadota; class Gammaproteobacteria; order Burkholderiales; family Burkholderiaceae_E; genus SYIM01. The sequence continues at coordinate 13,441 of JBDLQY010000171.1, forward strand.
TTCAAGACGCGAATCGACGATTCGCTGTAGTCGCCCTTACGCGTGGCCATGACGTCAGATCCTTAGAAACCGCACAAGGTGAGCTGATTAGCTAGTCCAAATGCGAAAGAAGGCGACTGGTAGGCGGTGAAGGCCCAGGCGGTGAGTCCGGTCAGTACAAGCAGCAGCGCAATGAACAGACCCCGTTGCAGTCGGGTACCGAGAACAACCATGCGATACGCCTCAGGCCGAGTACGTGCCGGGCACCAGAATGTCGCGCCCGACCTTACGAATGTCGGTATGTCCGCAGAAAGCCATCGTGAGCTGCAGCTCATTCTGGATGATTTCAAGCGCACGGGTGACGCCCGCCTCGCCCATTGCGCCGAGGCCATACAAAAATGCCCTGCCAATCATGCTGCCTTGGGCTCCCAATGCGACGGACTTAAGCACGTCTTGTCCTGAGCGAATACCGCCATCAAGCCACACCTCCATACGGTTACCGACCACAGCCTTGACAGCCGGCAGGGCTTCTATGGACGACAGTGCGCCGTCCAGCTGGCGCCCCCCGTGGTTGGACACGATCATGGCGTCGGCTCCGCTATCAAGCGCACGACGAGCATCTTCGGGGTCAATGATGCCTTTCAGAATGAGCTTACCGTCCCACTGCTTGCGAATCCACTCAACATCACCCCAATTAAGGGTTGGGTCAAACTGCTGGCTGGTCCAGGCCCCCAGCGAGGACATATCGTCAACGCCTTTGACGTGTCCAACGATGTTGCCGAATCCCCGACGCTGGGTGCCTAACATGCTCATGCACCAGCGAGGTTTGGTCATCATGTTGAGGATATTCGGTAGCGTGAGCTTGGGCGGGGCTGACAACCCATTTTTGAGATCCTTATGCCGCTGTCCGATAATCTGCAGATCAAGTGTCAGCACCAGTGCAGAACATCCAGCACTGCGGGCGCGATCAATCAGACGCGAAATGAAATCGCGATCGCGCATCACATAGAGCTGAAACCAGAAAGGCTTAGTGGTGTGCGCCTTCACGTCCTCGATTGAGCAGATGCTCATGGTCGATAGCGTAAAGGGGATGCCGAAGCGCTCGGCTGCACGAGCGGCCAGAATTTCACCGTCGGCATGTTGCATCCCGGTAAGACCCGTAGGTGCAATCGCCACCGGCATGGCCACCTCATGGCCAACCATCGTGGACCGGGTGCTACGCCCATCCATATTCACCGCCACCCGCTGACGCAACTTGATACGCTGAAAATCGTCAATGTTGGCGCGATAGGTGCTCTCAGTCCAGGAGCCAGAGTCGCAATAGTCAACAAACATGCGGGGCACGCGCTTAAGGTACAACTGATGCAGGTCTTCGATGCAGGTAATGACTTGGGGCATGTCTCTCATCCACAGGATGCATGGAGGGCCCACTCACGGCCCGTGTAACCCGTAATCGTAGCAGGCCGCGCCGGAAGGTTCAGGACAGCATTTCGTATCGGCCCAGGCGAACCATGGTAGTTCCCGGTTTACAGTGGGCCATGGAAGGCATCACCAGCACCGTGTTGTCGTAGGGCGCATGCCAGGCGTGATCTCCATCGAGCGCGATTAGCTCACCAGCCCGGGCGAGTACCTCAAGCCCCTGAAAACGCCGGACAAATCGAAAGTCAGCACTACGAGCGACCACTGCCTCGGTCACACGAACAATCTGCTGCCGGGCCGGCGGATTTAGCTGGGGCCGGTCAGCTGGTAGCTGAGACAGGCTGATGGCACCACTGACCGCCAGAAATCGGCTCAGCGTGTCGATCGCCACCAGGGCTGATGAGCGTTCCCAGTGCTGGCCACATTCAATCAAAACAGCGGTGCGGCTGGATGCCGGATCACCAAAACCACCGCGCTCAATCATGCGCAGCCCCGAGGGGTGTCCCGTGTCAATAAGAAGGTCCTGCGGGACTCCAAGTCGCTGCGCGTAGGCGGCACTTTTCTCGCCGCCCCTGCCCGTGGCGCCGCACACCATGATGGGGCGACAGGGATCGTGCATGGAATGTAGATCAAGCAACAGATCGGCAGAGTCGACGAAAGATCTCAGCTGTCGGGCACGCCTGAGCTCAAGCGAATCACGGGAGCCAAACAGGCTATCGTCAGCCCAGACCCGGTTGTAGTCCTCGTCAATGTAACGGCTGCGATCGGGATCATGAGGGTCAAAGCGCGCAAAGGCCTCAACATTGGCGAACGAGAGCGTGAGCCTGCCTGCGGCCGGCATTGGCTTGAGTGCGAGCAACCAGTCCAGAGCGATCGCACCGCAGATTTCATTGCCGTGCGTCAACGCCTGCACCATGACGTGCGGCCCGGCACGACCCGAATCGAAGCTCCAGACATAATCAATGCCGGTGTTGCCCTGCTTCCAACGGCTGATATTGGGCGCCTGTAACTCAATGCGATAAGCAGCGCTCACCAGAAACTCCTAAATGGACTCGAGATGACAGGCCGCCCAACGCCCTGGGGCACGCTCGCGAAGCACCGGGGCTTCGACGGCGCAGCGTGCGTGAGCATGCGGGCAGCGAGGGTGAAAATGGCACCCGGAGGGCGGGTTAATAGGCGAGGGAATCTCGCCCACGATCGGCGCGAAGCTTCGTTGCCTGCGATCAAGCCGCGGAACCTCGGCGAGTAATGCCTGCGTGTAGGGGTGTATTGCGGCTTCAAACAGTAGGGCCGCAGGCGCCATCTCAACCACCCGACCCAGATACATCACCACCACACGATCCGCCATGTGCCTGACAACACCAAGGTCGTGACTGATAAACAGATAGGTCAGGCCCAGCTGCTCGCGCAGATCCATAAACAGGTTGAGGACTTGCGCCTGAATTGACACGTCAAGCGCGGCGACCGCTTCGTCGCAGATCAGAAACTCAGGTTTCACCGCAAGCGCCCGCGCAATACCGATGCGCGCGCGCTGGCCCCCCGAAAACTGGTGGGGATATCGATTCATCACCACCGGATCAAGGCCAACTTTTTCAAGAAGTTCAGCGACCCTCTCACGCTTTTCAGGCTTGGAAAACAATCCCAGACTGACGGGCGCCTCTCCGATGATGTCACGGACCGTTAAACGTGGATTAAGCGACGCGTACGGATCCTGAAAGATCATCTGTATGGGACGCGTGGGTAATGCAGCCGCTACATTCAAGGGAGCGCCTCGCCACTTCACGCTTCCCTCGGTCGGCTGATGCAGCCCGACACCCAGGCGGGCCAACGTCGACTTGCCGCAACCCGACTCGCCAACAAGTCCGACGACTTCACCGCGAGCAACTGAAAAACTCACACGCTCAACCGCATGCACCGTGTTTGCTTCAACCCGTGCGCCCAGGCGGAGGGCAAGCTTTTCGATGACATCGAGCTTGCGGGTGAAACGTTTGGAGACTGCCTCAAAAGCAAGCAGGGTCTCGGGACTGGTCGATGCAGACACCTTGTTCATCTCAGCTCGCCAGTCTGAGCGGAAAATGACAGCGCACGGTACGGTCACTGGTGGCATCGCCCAATGGTGTCAGCGGCGGGAGTTGTGAACACGCATCTTGGACATAACGACAGCGTGGGGCGAACGCGCAAGCGCGACCCAGGCTGGCCAGGGACGGCGTGGCCCCGGGTATCTGAACGAGCCGCCGACCCGGCTGACTATTGCTGGGCACCGAGTCCAGTAAGCCTTGCGTGTAGGGATGCGCCGGCGAATCCAGCACGTCAGACGCAGAACCCTGCTCAACAATTCGACCGGCATACATCACGGCAATTCGGTCAGCCAGGCCCGCGACAACCGCAAGATCATGCGTAATCCAGACCAATGCCGTACCCGACTCGCGGACCAGGCGTTGCATCTCGTACAGGATCTGGCCCTGAACGGTGACGTCGAGCGCAGTGGTCGGCTCATCAGCAATGATGAGTGCAGGTTTATGCAACAGTGCAATTGCAATGGATACGCGCTGGCGCATTCCACCCGAAAACTCATGCGGGTACTGCCTGAGACGCTTTTCAGGCGCTGCGATTCCCACCTGAGACAAAGCCTGCATAGCGCGCGCACGAGCCTCAGCGCGCGACATGGGCTCATGCGCCAGAAGCGTCTCAACCATGTGAGTCTCAACGCTTAACACCGGATTCAGTGTCATCATCGGATCTTGAAAGACCATGGCTATACGACGCCCTCGGATGGACCGTAAGGTTTCAGCGCTGGCACCCACCAGCTCTTCGCCTTGGAGACGGACACTACCCCCAACCACCCGACCGGGCGGGTCGATCAGACCAAGGATTGAATAGCCGGTTACCGATTTTCCCGAGCCGGATTCACCCACAAGACCCAAGACCTCACCCGATGAAAGGGTCAACGAGACATCAGCAACCGCCGCCACAGGTCCTTGGGCGGTGTCGAATTCAGTGCGCAAGCCTGCTACTTCAAGAATGGGGGCAGCCGCTAAATTTTTACCGCTCATCGAGCAAGCCTAGGATTCAGTACATCGCGCAGCTGGTCACCCACTAAATTGATGGCCAAGATCAGCAGCAGCAGCGCGACGCCGGGATAGACGCTGATCCAGTACTTGCCCGACAACAGATATTCGTAGCCATTGGCAATCAAAAGCCCCAGGGACGGCTCAGTGGGTGGCAGCCCAAGCCCAAGAAACGATAGGGTGGCCTCGAGCGCCACCGCATGAGCAACCTGGACGGTCGCCACCACCATGAGCGGCGGCAAGGCATTGGGCAGCAGGTGCCTGAGCACAATCCGGGTATGCGATAAGCCCAGGATAGTGGCGGCCTCCATGTACTCCTTGTGCCGCTCGACCAGCGCGGCCGAGCGAGCCGTGCGTGCATAGTAAGCCCATTGCACCGCCACCAGTGCAATGATGATTTTGTCGACACCCTTGCCCAGAACGGCTAGAAGAATCAGGGCTACCAGAATGGCCGGAAATCCAAGCTGTAAATCGGCAATGCGCATTAACACCTGCTCAGTGCGGCCGCCCAGGTAAGCAGCTGATACGCCCACCAGACTACCTAAGGCAAGTGCGATCAGGCCACTGGCAACGGCGACATACAAAGACACACGAAGCCCATACAAGATGGCCGACAACATATCGCGCCCCTGACCATCAGTGCCCAGCCAATAGATCGCGCCGGATAAGCCCTTCTCACCCGGGGCAAGCCTTGAATCCATAAGATCGATGCTGGCCAGGTCGTATGGGTTTTGCGGAGCGATCCACGGAGACCCCAGGGCCATTAAAACGATGATGGCCAGAAGAACAAGGCCAAAGAGGGCAAGGCGGCTTTGAGAAAACCGTCTCCAGGTAATCTGCCATTGCGTCTCAACAGGAGCCGGTGTGAGAGCCGCCTGCGCGGACTTAAGCTGCAGCGGTGACGACGGCGTCGTCATGGCTGCGTACCCACGATTCGAACTCTGGGATCAAGCACGGAGTACAGAAGATCAACCACCAGATTGATGAAGATGAACATCAGCACCACAACCATCAAGTAAGCCACCACTACGGGTCGATCAAGCTGAAAAATACTGTCGATCGCCAGCTTGCCCATCCCCGGCCACGCAAAAATGGTTTCGGTCACCACAGCATAGGCAATAACCGAGCCCAGCTCGAGGCCAATTACCGTGACCAGCGGAATGAGAATATTTTTGAGCAGATGCACACCCACAACGCGTCGCTGCGGCAAGCCGCGCGCTCGGGCATAGCGCATGTAATCGAGCAGACTCTGCTCGCGAACCTGCGCTCGCGTCAGTCGAATAATCAGCGACAACTTGAGGAGCGCCAGATTCAGGGCTGGCAAAAACGCATGAGATAGGCCCTTAAGGCTGAAGATCGACAATGGCATCCCCAGAACATCCTCGGTGGGGCCCCTACCGGTCGATGGAAACCATCCCAGCACCACCGCAAACACCAGAATAAGGACCAGACCAACCCAAAACGTCGGCAATGAAAAACCGAAAATTGAGCCGGCCATGATTGACCGCGAGATCCAGCCATTGGGGCGCAAACCCGCATAAAGCCCCAGTGGAATTCCCAGCAGCACGGCGATGGCCATCGCCAATGCCGCCAGCTCAAGCGTAGCCGGCATACGCTCGAAAATCACCTCAAGCGCTGGTCGTCCGTACACAAAGGATTTACCGAGATCACCGGTGAGGGCGCCCTTGAGAAATAGCAGATATTGCTGCCATAGGGGCCCGTCGAGACCCAACGCCACGCGGGCCCGGTCTCTTTCAGCCTGATCTGCTTCATGGTGAACCAGTATCTCAATCGGATCACCGATGAGATACAGGCCACCGAAGACCAATACGCTGGTGATAAAGAGAACCAGCAACGCCTGCAGAATGCGGCGTAAAGCGAATACGGTCACCTTGAATCAGGGCGCGGGGCTGATATGGTGCGCGAGCGTGTACTGATCAGCCCTGGCCTTATAGCTCAGACCCTTGCGCACACCCCAGGTACTGACCTCATAGTGAACCGGAATCAGACCCATCAACTCAATCGCTTTTTCACTGGCGGCGGCCAACATCATGCCTCGTTTGGTGTCGTCAATCGTGGTAATGGCCGTACTGGTCAGAGCATCGAGGCCAGGATCTGAAAAGCGCCCGCGATTAGCGGCCCCAAGCCCCTGCTTGGGATCAAAGGTGCCCAGCAAAGCTCTCAGCGCAGAACTGGTATCACCCGACTCGGCCCCCCAACCTGCCAGCAGAAAGGAAAACTCAAGCTTGCTGCCACGCGAGAAGAAAATATTGGACGGCATGGTCTCCAGCTTGGTGGGGATGCCGTTGCGCGTGAGGTACTGGGCGATCGCCTGTGCAACCTGAGCGTCATTCACATAGCGGTTGTTCGGCGCATGAAGCGTCAGCCCAAACCCATTGGGGTAGCCCGCCTCCGCTAATAGCTTGCGAGCCGCGGCCGGATCGTACGGATCGGGCTTCAGCGTTTTGCTGGTACCAAAAAAGCGATCATCTAAGAACTGACCAGCCGGCACGGCCTGGCCTTCCATGATGCGACTGACGATCGCGTTACGATCGATCATCAGGCTAAGAGCTCGGCGAACCCTGGGGTCACGCAGGGGATTGGCCTCAAGCGGCTTACCGTCAGTGGTGGTCACAAACGGCGAATTCTTCTCTCGGCCACTGTCCATGTGAAGGTAAATCAAACGGTTCGAGACGGCCGAAGACAAAGCCACCCGCTGATCGCTCTTCAGCTTGGGGATGTCGGCGGTCGGTACGTTTTCAATCATCTGAACATCGCCCGCCAGCAATGCCGCCACACGCGCCGGTGCGCTTGCGATCATCTTGTAAGTCACGCGCTCCCAATGGGGCTTGCTACCCCAATAGCTGGCATTACGCGAGAGCACCACTCGATCACCCGCAACGTACTCAACATAGCGAAAGGCGCCGGTACCCACCATGGCCTTGCCTGAATTGAAGTCTTCGGTCTTGGCCGTTTCGGCCATTGCCTTCGGAAGAATGAATACCGAAGCAAGATCGGTCAGCAGCAGCGGATGAGGTGCCGATGTTTTAAGCCGCAGCGTGTGGCTATCGAGCGCCTTAGCCTCGGCAATAGCCCTTACGAATACCGCAAAAGATGCGGGACTATTGGGCACCTTGGGAACTCGCTCAAACGTCGCCAGCACGTCTGCCGCCGTGAAGTCGCTGCCATCGTGGAACTTGACGCCCTTGCGCAGCTTAAATTCCCACTCGGTGTCAGATAGTGCGCGCCAGGACTCAGCGAGACCCGGAAAAGGCCTCTGGGCATCATCGGTGTTCACCAGCGCCTCAAAGACATGCCGTGCCATGCCGTTGTTGGGCGTCAAATTATGGAAGTGCGGGTCTAGGGTACTGACCGGTGTCGATAGCGCAACCGTCAACGAAGTTCCCTGCGCTAACGAGGGCGTGGGTAAAAGCGCGGCGAGTGATGTGCCCACCAGGGACGCCACCAAGCCACGGCGCATGCGGTTGATGCCCTTAAACCAGACAAAATCAGACATACCCATCTCCTCGAAGCTTTTGTAAACCGGAGGCTACCTGAGCCCGCCATAAACGAAAAGAGAGACCCTAAAGCATGACAATGGCGAAAAACACGTCCCGTCGAGCGCCCCAAAACAGGGGGCCCGCAGCCCTGACTGCCTCATCATGTGACTGCCGCAGCGCCGCAGCCTCAATCTGGCCGTGCACCAGCGGCCATAAATCCGCCATCTACCGGAATGGCGGTGCCGGTCACATACGAGGCGTCGGCTGAAGCCAAGAAAGCCACAACCGCAGCAATTTCGTCTGGGGTACCGTACCGACCCATAGGGATCGCAAGCGTGTATTCCGATCGAAACTTTGGCGAATGTAGAACTTGAGTCAAGGGCGTATCGACAGGGCCTGGGCATACCGCGTTAGCCGTCACACCATGAGCTGCCAGTTCCACGGACATCTGCCGGGTCAGTGCGATCAGGG
>JBDLQY010000172.1:0-36895 GCA_039800325.1 Pseudomonadota bacterium
AAGTTGTCTGGCCGGAAACGGATGATGAAGTTCTCAGCGTCCCAGGTGTCGATTCTGTGGAAATCGAAGGTGATCACCGTGGCCTTGTTGTTCAGGTCGAGTTCCTTAATCGCCCAACCGCCGCCCTCATTGGAGTAGCGGCCAAGACGCCCCTCTTCGATCCGGACTGGGTAGGCGCCGGAGTCTGCGAGCCACCCCGTGGCACCGTGGCTGAAGTTGTCGCGGGCCACGCGCGTCCAACCGGCGGCCTCCAGCGTGTTGATCGACTCGGCCGTCTGGTAGGTGCTGCTGCCGTCCAAGCTGCCCACCGAGGTGCCGGCCGCATTCACCCAGCGCCAGTCCATGCTGCCCTGGCCGTTGGTGTCGATGTTCTTCAGACCCACCCACACGCCGCTGCTGTTTTGCAGGCGGGCCAGGCGGGTCACCAGTGCCAGTTCCTCCGGCGTGGTGGCGCGGGTGAGGTAGCCAGTCTGGCCGCCGTAGGTGGTCTGAGATGCCGCCAGGTTCTGCGCGTCGAAGTCGCCAGCGGTGCTGGTGAGCTGGTAGTAGTGGCCCGTAAGCGTGCTGTAAGCGGTGGTGGGGGTGAGGAATACCAGCGCATTACCGGGGTTGCTCAGGCTGGTGAGCGCGTTGGTGAGCTCGGTGGGCTCGGGTAGGCGTGTGGTGCCAAATTCCACCAGGGCGCGGGTGTCGGCATAGGTAAACGGCAGGTCGTTGAAGCCGCCGCTGACGTGCACGGAGCCGTAGTGCTCGGTACCACTATTACCGTTGTTGGGTTCTCCAGAGGCCCAAACGCCGGTGAAGGGCGTGCCCGCCTCAGGTCCGTCGGTCCAGAACCAGTTGCCAGTGGGTTCGCTGGTGCTGCTGGTCTGGCGCAGGGCCGCCCAGGAAAAGTTGGTATTGGACCCGTTGTCTTTAGCCAGCTGGGTTAGGGCCCCCGCTATCTGGGCAGCGGCTGGGGTCGACGGTGTTGCCAGGTAACCGGGCGCACTTGCCACAGCGGCTTGCTGCGTGGCCAGCGTTCGGGCAGCATCGAAGGTACCCGGCGCGGTGGCCGTGGAGTTGTAGTAGTGCCCGTCGTCCAGGCTGTAGTAATGCCCCGAGGCCACGCGCATGGCCAGCAGGTTGATGTCGACCGTGGCCTGCATTTCGTCCGCGTAAAGACCGTCAGCGGCGCCCTTGTGCACGGCAAACACCAGGCGCTCACCGGCGGCCAGAGCCACCTGCCGAACCGCGGACCGCGCGCTAGCGGAATTGGGCAAAGTGTTCTCGCCGGTCGCCACCGCCCCGGGGGAAATTTCGACGCCGCTGGTGCCGGTAACATTGACCTTGAACACCTTGTAGAGCGGCGAGGTCGGCGCCGTATCCGGGTGTGCGTCCCAGAAGCGTGCGTCGACCGCATAGACGCCTGCCACCGGAGCAGTGAACTGCATCGCGGCCGGGTTCACCATGCCGGCGATCATGCCAACCGCGCCGGGCCGCAAGGTCAAGCCGTTGGCGTTATCGAAGTTGTTGGGGAAATAGAACCAGCCCCAACCAGTGCGGTCATTACCAACCGCCGCTTCGTTATGGCCAAGGCGGATGTAGTCTGAGGCGGCACCCGTAGGATCGGTCTGCACCGACCAATCGGAGTTGGCCTGGGTGTAGGCCTCGAAGGGCCCCCAATTAAAGTTCCCGGTGGTGGTGGCGGTGTTGCCGGTGATCACGCCCACCGACCACACGCCGTCGGTGCCATCGCCGTTAAGCGGGTTGAAGTCACGCCCTATGCTCCAGCTGAAGCCTGAGGCCTGGTTGGTGAGGTTGTCCTTGAGCGGGTACCAGGCCACCAGATTGGGCTCATAGCCGCGCAGCCCAGCAGCGCTGTCGAGCGAAGCGGTAATCTCGCCCGGCGTTATGACCCGATTGTAGATGCGCAGGTCGCTGATGCCGCCCTTCCAGACCCCAGGGCCCCATTCCTGTAGGTCATTGCGTCGGTACAGATCGCCCACCCGGGTGCTGGTGCCTGGCAGAGCGGCCTCCATGGTGCCGGTGCCCACGCGTACGCCGTCGATGTACAGCGTGCCGGTGGTGCCGTTGCGGGTGACGGTGTACTGGTGCCACTTGCCGTCAGAGGGGAAGACGTTGTTGATCTGCCAGTTGTCGCCCAGGCGGATGTTGTGGCCACCGGCGGTCTTCTCGTACAGGATGAAGAAGTTGTCGCTGGAGTTGCCCTGCGCCAGGATGGTGTAGTTGCCATTAGCCACGCTGGTGTCAATCTGCGCCCACACCGAGACTGTGAAGTCGCCACCCACCGGTAGCAGCGCGTCCATCAGGTCGATACGGTCGTTCACCCCGTCAAAGGTGGCGAAGCTCATGCTGCCGACGTCAGCCACCTGCAGCTGCATGGAGATTTCGCGCAGGTTGTCGTTGCTGGTATTGGTAGAGCTGAATTGCAGGGTGCGCAGCACCGTCTGGTAGGCCGCCGCGCGGGCCGAGCCCGTAAGCGTGAGCACACCCGCACTGCTGTTGTAGCTGCCCGTAATGCCGCCCGAGTTGGTGACGGCCAGGGTGTCGCCGCTGACAAAACCGCCAGTGACCTTGTCGACAACGCTGACCGTTACCTTGGTGATGGTGTCGAAAGCCGTGTTGCTGGTGTAGAGCGCATCAGCATCGGTGATGGTCAGGCCCGCATCGACAGTGACCACGCCCAGGGCATTATTGGTATTGGGTCGGATGACCAGGGTGCGGCCCTGCGAGAAGGTGAGGGTGGGCGCGTCATTGACCAGATTGACCGTGACGGTGGTGACGGCCACGTTGGACGATTCGCTCACGCCGTCTGAGCCCACCCAGCTAAAACTGTCGGGCGTGCTGCTAAGGTCTAGCCCCGAGGCCCCCGCCCAGTTGGTAGTGGGCGTGTAGCGAAGCTTGGACAGATTGGTGGCCGTGACGGTGCTGTTAACCTGCAGGGCCTCGCCCGCGTCGAGCACGCCGTCAGCATCTAAATCGACCCAGAGCGTTCCGTTGGCCGGCACACTCACCAGGCGTATGAACTGCAGGTTGCGGCCGGTGCCACTGGTGCTGCCGTCGCTGGCATGGGTGTCCGTATCGCTGAAGGCGAAGTCGGTCGCCGCGAAACTAAGCGCGCTGTCCTCGTCGACGGACTTGCTGGTGCTGCTGACCGTGGGGATGTCATTGTTGTTAACCAGATTGACGATCATCTCGTCGGTCTGGGTGGCATTGGCCTGGCCGCTGCCGTCATTGGCGGTAATGCGAATTTGCAGGCTGGCAAAGTTTGCGGGTGGGTTTCCGCTTAAGGTGCCACTGCTGCTCATGCTCAGCCAGCTGGGCAGGGCGTTGCCGTTGGCTAGGGAGGCGGTATAGGTGAAAACATCGGCACCGGGGTCGGCATCAGTAAATGTGGCCCCGGGTACCGCCCAGCTGAAGGCGCCGCTGCCGTCCCAGGTGAGGTCGGCTACAGGCAAAGCCAAGACGGGCTGGTCGTTATCGCTGGCAAAGCTGAGTACAAAGTCTTTGGTGCTGCTGACCTGGCCGTCGTGCGCCGTGAGCCGTACCGTGATGGGCGCCGTGTTGGCCGGCGCGTTACCCGAAAAGGTCAAGCTGTTGGCATTGAAGCTTAACCATACGGGCAGGGGCTGGCCGTTGCTTTGCGCGGCGGTGATGGTGAGTTCGTCACCATCGGCGTCAGTGACGGTTCGATCAGAGCCTACCGATAGCGGAATGCTATAGCGCTGCTCACCCGCACCGGTCAGGGTGCTATTAAGGCTACGCGTGGACCACACGGGGGTTCGATTAAGGTTGGTGAGGGTAAGTTTGTAGTCCCCCCAGACCTGCTCGGCGTAGTTATTGGCTCGTGACCACCAGATATTGCCGTCAGGGAACAGCTTGAACCCGTCGTACGACACCACCACGGTGTAGTTACCGGCCGCGAGTTCTCCGCGGTACAGATTTCCCGCACCCCAACGGAAGGCCGACCCCGTCGTAATGGGAGTACCCTGAGAGGCCGCCACCAGGTTGTTCAAAGGCCGATTGGGGTTAAAACTGCCCTGGTAGAGGGCGACGTTCAGGCCCACGCTGTCGCCGGCGCCCAGCGACTGGATTCGGCCCGCTGGGATGTCCTGCTTGTAATTGGCCAGACCCGTCAGAACGAATTCGTAGCTGCTGTCGTACTGCAGGGTAACCGTCTGGGTGCCGTATCGGGTACCCACGCCATACGAGGCCGTGCGCTCAACCGGCACGGTATACCAGACGGTGCGCATCTCCCACGGCAGCCAGCCCCAGCGCGGCACCGGATATGAAAACGAACGCGCCTCGGTGCCCCAGTAGGGCACCGTACGGTTGATCGTGAAAGCGTCGGCCCAGGCGGTGGTGTCGGTGTTATTCCACCACGGACCGGCCCCAAAGCCAGACGCCTGGTGGTACAGCCGCTGCGACCACTGATTGATAGAGATGTTGTAGTCGACCAGGGTATTGGCATAGTCGGCCGCACCTGCGATCGGTGTGGTGGCTACCTCGCCGGCCTGATGCTCAAGCTGCCAGTCGCCGCCCACGAAGACGTTGCCGGTGGCGTCATCGCTGGCCGCCACGTCGGCACCCGTGATACGGGCAATGTCGTTGACAAATTGCTGGCCCATGAAGCCTTCGGCGACATTACAGCCGTAAATCATGAGATCGCCGGTGGCGCTCAGATGCTGGCCGATTTCGCGCAGCAAAGCCGCATGCTCGGCGAGATTGACTGCGGTCAGGCTGGTAGCACCCAGCTCTACCCGGCCTTCGCCGCCGTGGCTGAACAGGTGAATGGCCTTAAGCCCATCCATGCTCTGAAGGGCTTGCGCCAGTTGCGCAAGGCCGTCCCGATCAGGCTGCAGGTGAATGACGGTCCAGTCGGCTGGGATATCAGCCAACAGTTGCTCTGCAAAGGGAACCGACGCGTCAATGACGACCACCTGGCCCTGGGGGTCGGGGCTTAACGCAAAGACGGGTTCAGCCTCAGCTGCGGGATCGGTCGGTGTGTCGACGGGCGCCGATGCGGGTGCAGGCGCCTCTACCTCGGGAGCCGGTACGGCTGGGATTGCATCAGTCTGCTGAGTCTCGGTGTCAGAGACGAGTCGGGTCGTTGTGGCCAAAGCTGCGCCGTCGAGCAGCATACGCGGCTCGAGCGCGGTAATAAGCGGCGATGATCGCCTGCGGGCTTTGGGCTTGGACACGCGTGCGGCTAGAAGGGAGATTTAGACCAGTCGGTCAGTGAGTATCGCCTTTCTTTAGATGCAAACCTTTCAAAAGCCAAATGACGACTTCCGCCCTGGCGGTGCAGCGCGGATGGCTTCGCTGGGGCAGAATGCCGGGGCCATGTCGAAACCTTGCCCGGCTACCCGTTTCTGCCCAGGCGTGCGCCTGCAGTGCGCTTTGCCCGTTTTGCGCGCTGCAGCTGTCGTACGCTTTAATCGTCTGGTGATTGCGCTGTTGCTCACGGTCATCAGTCTGTTGGCATTGCCCGCGCGTGCCGCTGACCTTGTCGAGTCGCGCGCTTATTGGCGTGATGCAAGCGGCCAGGCCGACTTTGAAACCGCGCGCCAGCAAACCTACCGAGACTTTCGTGGCGTCTTCAGCGGTGGCTATGTTTCCGGCGCGCATTGGTTTCGCCTTCGAATTGCACCCAGCCAGGCTGCGTCGCTTAAGCTGAGGGTACGACCGTTCTACCTGGACCAGATTCAGGTCTATGACCCGGCCGTCAGGGTAGCTGACGGGTCGATACGGGTTCAGGTGACGGGTGATCTGTTTTCTGCGGCGCCGGGGGCGCTGCCCGCATTGAACCATGTCATCGCACTGCCCGCGACGGCACAGGCGCGTGACATCTGGCTGCGCCTGGAGTCCAGCAGCACCCACCTCATGCATGCCGAGGTTTTTGCGCAGGACGATGCCCTGGCCAGCGAATTCCGTTGGCTGGCGTTCTTCTCGCTACTGATGGGGTTGATCGTACTCACGGCTCTTTGGGCGCTTACCGACTGGAGCGGACGGCGCGACCCGCTGGTGCTTGTCTTTGCGGCCAAGCAGGTCGTTATTGGCTGCAATTTTGCGTTGTACACAGGCATCGTACGTCTGCTGGTTGGTGACCGGCTGCCCGCGCCTCTGATGAGCGACATCACCAACTGGTTCATCGTGCTATCGGTCGCGATGGGTGGTTTGTTCGAATTGTTACTTCTGCGCGAGTTCAAGCCACCCCGGTTTTTGCAGTGGGTAGGCTGGCTGGTCTGGGCGTTTTCGTTGGTCAATCTGGCGCTGCTAGTCATGGGCCAACATCAGCGCGCGCTTCAGCTGAACGCCTTGCAAATTCTGTTGATCACCGTCCTTGTGACAATCATGGCCTTTACCGGCCGGGTGTGGACTGAGCCGGGCGCAGCTGAAAAACCTGTTCTGCCGCGTCGGTGGCTCAGAACCTATTATTGCGTTGTCTTTGCAACCGTGGGTCTCAGTACGCTGGCCTTTCTCGATCTGTTTGACACGGGTGAATGGGGACTGATTGGCACGCTCGCCTACGGCTTGATATCGGGCGTGCTCATGATTGCGCTGCTGCAGATGCGCACCAACCTCACGATTCGCTCGCAACGTGCGCGCGAGGAACGTCTGCGCCTGGCCGAGGCGACAGCGGGTGCCGAACGAGCCCGCCGAGAAGAACAGTCGCGTTTTCTGGCCATGCTTACACACGAACTCAAAACGCCGTTATCCGTGGTTCGAATTGCGCTGGGAACCCCCCAGGCGGCCAGCCTGCCGCTGGTCGCCGATGCCAATCGGGCCATGGATGACATGCGCGCGGTAATCGATCGCTGCGTGCAAACCGAGCAGGCCGAGGAAGGTGTGGTGACCTTGCAGCGCACAGCGGTCAATGTTCGGGAGGCTGTCTTGCAGGCTATGGTGAATGCCCCGTCCGAAGCGATTGAGGTGTATTCCAATGCCGCCGCAGGCGAATTACAGACTGACCCTACGATGTTGCGCCTGATTCTGGCCAACCTAATCGATAATGCTCTTAAATATCGGGTTCCGGGCTCTACGGTTTCGATTGAATTAGCGGGTGATACCTGCGGCGTGACCATTCGGGTCAGCAACCCGCCTGGCGCAGCAGGCTTCCCCGAGCCCTCGCGAGTCTTTGAGAAGTACTATCGAAGCCCCGGGGCCCACCGCGAGACGGGCTCGGGCCTGGGGCTTTATCTGGTGTCGCTGCTGGTGCGGCTTCTGGGTGGCGAGATTCACTATCGCCCGACTGAAAACGCAGTGAGATTTGAACTGTGGATACCCCGCTCGAAATCGTCGTAATCGAAGACCACATTCTGTTGCAGAAAGTGACTGTGCAACTGCTGGAGTCGCGTGGTCATCGCGTGGTCGGTCTTTCCTGCTCGGAAGAAATCGACGACGGGCTGGGCGTCATGGTGCCCGATCTGTACATCGTGGATCTCAACTTACCCGGCGAGGATGGCCTGAGCCTGGCCCGCCGCCTAAGAGTGGCGCAGCCTAATGTGGGCATCATCATGGTCACCGCCCGTGATTCGCTCGATGATCGGCTCAACGGCTATGAAAGCGGGGCTGATATCTACCTGCCCAAGCCCGCCGACCCGGCTGAGCTTCTGGCAGCGGTTAATGCGCTGGCCCGACGTCTTCGTCCCGCCGAGCGCGAGGACTGTGTGGTGGACACCCAGAATCAGCGCATAAAGGGCCCCAAAGGCGTGGAAGGTTTGCAGCATCATGAGGCCAGACTACTCAGCGCCTTGGCGCGCGCGCCGGGGCAGACGCTTGAGTTCTGGCAGGTTGCGCAGCAACTGGGGCAGTCAGAAGATGGCTTCAGCAAGGCCAGCATGGAGGTCAGGGAGGCGCGCCTGCGGCGCAAGTTGGCCGATGTGTCGGGTGTTGAAAACCCCATTCGTTCGCTGCGTAAAACCGGCTACCGTCTGTGTGTGCCGGTAGTGGTTGATTAACCCACCTTCCAAAGCGCCAGTCCGCCTCGGCTCATTTTCGACGCGCTGTGCTTGACGGCGACCGCGTCAGCTCTGAGACTAGCCCCACACGTCAGAAAAAGCCGCGATCAGCGGCTGGTCAAGGGCATTGTTTGGCCCATCACAACGATCACAGGGAGACAGCCATGAGTGAATCGAGTCATATCCGCCGTTCGCGCCGGGTCTTTGCGCAGACTGCCGCAGTTGCGTCCGTTACGCCCTTCATGATCTGGTCGCGTAAGGCATCAGCGGCTACGCAGGTGGTGGTGCGCACCCCCGGCGGCGTTTTTGATGACGTCAAACGCGAGACCGTCTACGAGCCGTTTAAGAAGGCGACCGGTATTGAGGTCGTACCGGTTGCCGCCACCGTGGCAAAGCTCATGGCCATGATGAAGTCGGGCCAGAGCGAACTCGATGTCATTGATACCGGTGATAACGCATTGCTTGAGCTTGAGCGCCTGAATTATCTGCGGCCCATCCCCTACGATGATTTCAAGTACACAAACCCGTCGGAGATTGATGCGGTCGTCAAGCGCAAGCATCAGTTGGGCTCATTTATTTACGCCATGGTCATGGCTTACAACACCAAGATGATCAAGCCCGAGAATGCGCCCAAGTCTTGGGCCGAGTTCTGGGATGTCGCCAAGATTCCAGGCCGCCGTACCCTGGCTGATATGGCCAGTGGCAGTGTCGGGCTTGAATATGCCCTGCTGGCCGATGGTGTGCCCATGGATAAGCTCTACCCCCTAGACATTGACCGGGCGCTCAAGGTGATGTCGCGCATTCGCTCCAGCGTGCCTAAGTTCTGGGATACCGGTGCGCTGTCAACCACCATGCTCACCAATGGTGAGGTTGCCATGGGCTCGCTTTGGAGCACGCGTGCTCAGGCGGCCATAGGCGAGGGCGCGCCCGTTGGCATCTCATGGAATCAAAACGCGCTGCTGGTGCAGGCCTATGGCATTCCCAGCAACACCAAGAATGTGGAAGCCGCGCGCAGGTATATTGACTATGCCAGTAGTGCCGAAGTTCAGTCGCGCTGGCTGGCCAAGTACAAGGCCATTCCGGTTAATACCAAGTCGTATGGGGCAACTTCAAAAGATCTCATTGATCCGGCCACCGGCACGCCCTGGACGAAGTCCAAAGGTTTCCTGCTCGATATTGCCTGGTGGGCTGATAACCGCAATAAGGTTAACGAAGCCTGGTCCAAGTGGATTGTCGGTCGCTGAGTCTCAAGCCGCCCAGCCGCAGCTTTGCGCTTGCACGGTTGGGCGTCTTCTTCAGTGCTGATCAGGTGATCCAGGCATGAGTGTTGACAGTCAGTCGTCCCGGGGCGGGCAGATCCAGCTTAGGGCGGTCACCAAGCGCTATGGACGCGAGCGCGTGGTCGATTCCGTGACGGCCGAAATTGCCGCCGGTGAATTTTTTTCGCTGCTGGGTCCGTCCGGTTCCGGTAAGACCACCACGCTGATGATGATTGCCGGATTCGCCGAGGTCGATGAGGGCGGCATCTGGGTCGATGGTCACGATGTCTCGGCGCTGGCGCCTCAGCGTCGTGGCTTTGGCATGGTGTTTCAGAACTACGCCATCTTTCCGCACCTGAACGTTTTCGAAAACGTGGCCTTTCCGTTGCGCGCGCGCCGGGTTCGTGACGACGAGATCAAACAACGCGTGCAGGCCGCGCTTGAGCTGGTTCGGCTTGAACGATTTGCCGATCGCTTTTCTCGGCAGCTGTCGGGCGGTCAACAGCAGCGCGTGGCCATCGCGCGGGCCATCGTCTATCAGCCCAAAGTGGTTCTGATGGATGAGCCCCTGGGCGCGCTCGATAAAAACCTGCGTTATCAGATGCAGGTCGAGATCAAGCAGATTCAGCAGCGTCTGGGCATGACGGTGGTGTATGTCACCCATGACCAGGAAGAGGCGATGAATATGTCGGATCGCATCGCCATCATGAATAACGGCCGTATTGAGCAGGTGGGTGAGCCGGCCCGTATTTACGATCAGCCGGCCAATGAATTCGTCGCCCGATTTTTAGGCGAGGCTAACCTGTTGGCTGGAACCTGCGAGGCCCTTGAAAGCGAATCGGCACTGGTCCGTCTGACCTGTGGCCTTGTGCTGCGCGCACGGCGGGCGGCGTCGGCAGTGCCACCGGCCGTTGCAACGACTGGGGCTCCGACTTCGGCCTCAGAGGCCATCTCGGGTGCGCTTCAGCCAGGCACGCGCGCAAGCTTTTTTATTCGGCCTGAACGCCTTCGCCTGAGCACCACGCAGCCGGATTCGGTCGCGGCTGCGTGTGCTGTTCAGGGCAGACTCATGCGCACCTCGTTTCTGGGCAACATTCTGCGCCACGACATCGAGATTGCTCCTGGCGTTATGCTTACAGCCGATGAGCAGAACGTAGGTGCGTCGCCGGCCAGCCGGCCTGGGCAGATGCTCTGGATAAGCTGGCAGGCGCAAGACGCCGCGATTCTGGCCGGGTAAGTCATGGCACGGCTGCGCGCGGGCTCGAGCGATTCCTGGCTGGTGTTGCCTGCGCTGGCGCTGCTCGTGCTGGGTTTTCTGGGCCCCATGGTGCTGTTCTTTGTAAAGACGCTGGCTGAGCAGGGCGGAGCCGCCAAGCTTTATGAATTGTTCGCCGCTGTGCTGCTGTCAGATGCGGTGTCGATGGCGCTGGTGCAGACGCACTGGATCGCGCTATTGGTGACGCTGGCGGTTCTGGTAATCAGTTACCCCATGGCTTACTACATGGCCAACAGCAGCGGACTGCGCTTTACCCTGCTGCTGTTTTGCATCATCGTGCCCTATTTCACCAGCATCATCGTGCGCACCTATGCCTGGATGATTCTGCTGGGTCGCAACGGGCTCATCAATCAGACGCTTGCAAGCCTCGGCATCATTGATCAACCGCTCGATCTGCTTTACACCGAAATGGCCGTGGTCATCGGTATGGTGTATGTGCTGCTGCCCTACATGGTGCTGACGCTCTATGCCACCATGAAATCCATAGACCCCACGCTGGTTAGGGCAGCGCGCGGCATGGGTGCCAGTGCGCCCTATGCCTTCTGGCGCGTGTATTTTCCGCTATCGCTGCACGGCGTGGTCTCGGGCTCGCTGATCGTCTTTATTCTGGCCATTGGCTTTTTTATTACGCCAGCGCTGATGGGCGGCCCCCGCGACGTCATGATTGCCATGCTGATTGAGCGCGCGGTGGAGATCACCCTTGATTGGCCGGGCGCTGCCGTAATGTCGCTGGTGTTGCTGGCCGTGACCTTGGTGCTGTACGCCGTGTACTACCGTGTAACCGATGTTCGCCGCATGATGGGTGGCTAGGATAAGCATGAGCATGACCCATCAGCCACCTATGTTGCGCAGCCTGTCGTTGTATGTCACCTGTGCGGGCGTGCTGCTGATGGCGCCCATTGTCATTGTCATCATTCTGTCGTTTGGCGAGCAGAGCGCACTTAAGTTTCCACCTGACTCATTTGGCCTGCGCTGGTTTAACACCTTCTTCAGTGATTCGCGGTGGCAGAAGGCTTTGCGTTCAAGTGTGCTGATCGGGTTCTTGTCGTGCCTGATTGCGACAGGCATCGGATTTCTGGCGGCCTACGCGATGGTGCGCGGCCGCTTCGGTTTCAAGAAGGCACTGCTGTCTTTCATGCTCATGCCTATGATCATTCCGCATGTGATTACGGCTATTGCCATGTATTTCGTTTCGGTGCCGCTGAAGATGGTGGGCAATCCGCTGTGGATCGCGCTATGCCATGCCGTGGTGTCGCTACCCATTGTGCTGCTGATTCTGCTGTCATCGCTACAGGGCGTTGATATCAATCTTGAGCGTGCCGCACTCAGTCTGGGGTGCAGCCGGTTTCGGGTGTTTACCCGAGTGGTGATTCCGCTGGCCTGGCCCGGCATCGTATCGGCGGCGTTGTTTGCGTTTCTGGCTTCTTTCGATGAACTGATCATCTCGATCTTTCTGGCCGGCGTGCGCGCCGAGACGCTTCCAGTACGCATCTGGAACAGTCTGCACCTGCAGGTCGAGCCGATCATTGCGGCGGTCAGTGCCTTTCTCATTGGTGTAACCGCGCTTGTGTTGTTGCTGGACGTGGCCCTGCGACGTTCGCGTGAGGGGTTTCGAAGCCGACAGGGACGGGCCGGCTGATGAACGCCGAGTTCGCGTCTCGCATCGCCCGACTTCGACAACGCATGGCCCAGGCGGGTGTGCGGGCTACGCTCTTTGACGAGATCGAATCGCTGACGTGGTTGTCGGGCTATGGCAACTCTGAAAACCGCTGGCGCTGCGTGGTG
This sequence comes from Pseudomonadota bacterium, assembly GCA_039800325.1. GTDB lineage: Bacteria > Pseudomonadota > Gammaproteobacteria > Burkholderiales > Burkholderiaceae_E > SYIM01. The sequence goes on from JBDLQY010000172.1 coordinate 12,285, forward strand.
GTGCCACTGGAAGGCGAGCCATTTTTTCTGATTCGCGCCCTGGACGCCACACCGTGTCGCGAGCGCACCTGGATTCGCGACATCCTGTCGTACCGTGACTGGGAAGACCCGTTTCCGGTGCTTGCAAAGGCTATGGCCCAGCGCGGTCTTTCATCGGCAAAGGTCGGTCTCGACTTTAACTCCTACGGCATGCCACTGGCCCGCTTTGAGCAGATGAAATCTGCCTTGAGCGCCTGCCAGTTTGTGGATGTGGGGCCGCTGATCTGGGAGTTGCGCCTGCACAAGTCCTCGACCGAGCTGCGTCTTCTTGAGCGATCCGCTGAGATCGCTGATGAGGCGATGCGGCGCGCCGCTGCTGTCTGTGTGGTGGGTGGTTCGCAGCGCGACTGTGCCCGCATCGCTGCCGCCACCTATATCGAACTGGGTGCTGATCCGGGTCCGCCGGGCCCCATCTCAGCTGGCCGTGGCTGGGACTTTCTGCATGGCCATCTAGGTGAGGCACCGCTGCAGGAAGGCGATGTTGTTCATCTTGAGTTGATACCGCGGGTCAGCGGCTACAGCGCCCGACTGATGCGCTGCGCAGCCGTGGGTTCGGCCCGGCCAGAGATCCAACAGGCATCCGCACGCCTCATTTATTGGCAGGATCGTCAGATTGAGGCCATGCAGGTTGGCGCCTACGCACACCAGGTCGATGCCATCTTGCGTGATGGTCTGCTTGCGGAAGGCCTGCGCGAAAGTTTCGACAATATCAGTGGCTATACGCTGGGTTTTTATGCCGCGGCGGGACCGCGTACCAGTGATTTCACGCGAATTTTTCATCCGGGCGCCCAGTGGCAGATTGAGGCCGATATGGTGTTTCACATGTATGCCTCGGCAGCGGGAGCTTCGATCAGTGAGACCATTCATGTAAGCCCTGAGGGTCCCCGTCGTTTGTCGCGTCTGCCGCGCGAACTCTTCATCGTCGCCTGACAAGGAAAATTTCATGCAAGCATCGCAATCTTTGACGGTCGTGCTGGGCGCCGGCGTCGCGGGCCTGTGCGCCGCGCTTTATCTGCAGCGTAACGGGCATCAGGTGATGGTGATCGATGCCATGCCGCCGGCCAGCGGCACTTCGTACGGCAATGCGGGGCTTATCAGTAAGGACACGGCAGTGCCCATCGCGCTGCCCGGCATGATGAGCAAGGTACCCAAGTGGTTGCTTGATCGCGAAGGACCCTTACGCGTCAATCCGTCCTATCTGCCGAGTGCCGCATCGTGGCTGGTGCGCTGGGTACAGGCTGGGCAGATGTCGCATGTGCTGCGTATTTCAGACGCCATGCGTGCACTGCATCGCGGCTCGCTCGACTGCTGGAAAGAGCTGCTGGGTGCAGCCCTGTTTGATGAGCTGATCAAACCCGTCGGACAGGTACGCATTTGGGAAGGTGATCAGACCGAAGCATCCATCGAGACCGAAATACTTCAGAAGCACAGCATTGAGCACGTACCGCTGAATGCAGCCCAGCTTCAAGACCTGTACCCCGGTATTGCGCCTGATATCCGCCAGGGGCTGCTCATACCGGGTAATGCCTACACCGTCAGCCCACAGCGTCTGGTGAAAACGCTGGCCCAGCTGTTTGCCGATGCAGGCGGTCAGATCATCGCCGAGAAAGTGGGCAAGATCATTCCTTTAGAGGGTGGCGGCTATCGACTGATGAACAACATCTCTAACCGCTTTGCACGGCGGGTCGTGATCTCAGCCGGCGCCTGGTCCACTGAGCTTCTGGCACCTTTGGGTGTGAGCATTCCGCTAGAGACCGAACGCGGGTACCACGCCATGATGCCCGAGCCCAATATCCGGCTGAAGATTCCCATGTCGGTGAAAAATCGCGGCTTTGGCCTGACCTCAATGGAGCAGGGACTGCGGGCTGCGGGTACCGTCGAAATCGCTGGACTACAGGCTCCGCCCGACGAACGGCGTGCTGAGGTTCTGGTGCAGCATGCAAAGCGAATCTTTCCCGGGCTGCAGACCGGCGAGCCGGCGTATTGGCTTGGGCATCGACCCTCCACGCCCGATAGTCTGCCCTTTGTGGGCCCGGTGCCGGGCCATGCGGGTCTGTTCGCGTGCCTGGGGCATGGACATTTCGGCATGACGGGTAGTCCGCCCAGCGGACGTCTGCTGATGCAGATCATCAACGGACAGACGCTAGCCTTTGATGCGGCGCCCTATGCAGTTGACCGGTTTTAACGCGCGTGTGTTCCTGATGGGCGCGTCAGCACCCGGTTGGCCGAGGCCATTTTCAGCGAAGTTTTTGTCCCTCCAATGAAAGGAACAACATGAGTATCAAACGAATTGGCCGTAATCCCGGGACCGACGCCGGGCGCGTGCGCTCAAGCCAGATCACCGTCTACAACGGGCTGATCAACTTTGCCGCGACACCCGATCGTCCCTTTGACCCGGCCGCTTCTATCGGTGAGCAGACTCGGCAGATGCTGGCGCGTGTGGATGAGCGCCTGGCTCTGGCGGGCAGCGACAAGTCACACATCCTGATGGCCCACGTGATGATCTCCGACATGCGGCACTTTGCCGGCATGAACGAGGTGTGGGACGCCTGGGTCGATCAGGATAATCCGCCCGCGCGGGCCTGCGGTGCGGCTGATCTTGCCAGCCCTGATATGAAAGTCGAGATCATCATCACAGCGGCGGTGAAGTCGAGCTGATGCCCGACTTGTAGGGCGTGAGGGGCCGCAGATCTTCGCGGTACATGCCGCGAAGTCAGTTAGTGCCAGCGTCGGCCGTCCAGCACCAGGCCCGTGGCCACAAAACGCCTGGGTCCGGTCATTTCTTCGCCCATCACGTCGCGATAAATCGTAGGTACCTCATCGACCCGAAAGACGCTGGCGCTGGTACCTACCCCGGGTTTGAGCGTTCCCAGTGTTGGCCTGCGTAGTGCCCGTGCCGCGTTTACCGTGGCGCAGGCGATCACTTCAGGCAGTGACATGCCCAGCGCATGAAACTTGGCCAGGGTATTAAGCAGATCATAGGCGGGCCCATCGATCGAGAGCTGGTGCACGTCCGATGAAATAACGTCGGGCTTGAAGCCCGCAGCCAGCATCGCTCTTGAGGTGACAAAACCGCAAGAGCCACCACCATGGCCAATATCAAAGATGACGCCGCGCTCGCGTGCCGCAACAATTTCAGGGCGAACACCGCCCCCGGGTAAGGTGGGCGCGTTCGGAAAAGGCCTGAAGCAGTGCGTAAGAATATCGCCCGCGCGCAAGCGGTTGACCACATCGGTGCGTGAGGGGGGCGCATGGTCAAGATGGGCCATGAGCGGCAGGCCCAGCTCTTCGGCGACCTCGAGTGCCATATCCATGGGAGCCATGCCTGCCAGGCCGCTGGTGCTGCGTCCGACTCTAACCTTTACGCCCACAACCTGATCCGCATACTCGCGTGCCACGCGCACGCATTCGCGCATGTCCAGCAGACGGAGGTCTTCGCTTTCGCCCACCATGACAGTTTTAGAAAAAGCGAAGATGCCGGCAAACGATAGGTTGATCAGCGGAAGAATGGTGACAGGTCGTGCAGGCTCAATGACATGATGGACGAAGCCAGGAAAATTACCGGGCCCGGCTGAGCCCGCATCTACGAATACCGCAGTGGCACTGCGTCGGGCAAGAGGCACTGCATCAACGCCCAGTGCGGTTCCACCCCAGTAGACATGGGCGTGCAGATCAATCAGCCCGGGCGTGAGAACATGCCCGTCAAAATGATGGGTGTCGCATTGCAGGCCAGCACTGAGGCTTTTGCCGATCTCGGCCACCACGCCATCGCGAAAGCGCACGTCAAGCACTGCATCAATATTTTGTGAGGGGTCGATGACGCGGGCGCCCTTCAACAGGGTTTCAGAGGGGGAAGCACTCACGATTCAATCTCCAGAAGCGTCTGTAACAGGCACCGTGCGGCAGCCTCATCATCCTCAGGGCGCAGGGCAATCGGGTTAAACAGCAACACACCGTCATTGATACGGGACTCACCCAGATGTAGCGGTAAAGGCAAGGCCTGTAGCGCCAAACTTAGGCGAAACACATCGGCCTGCGCGGGCCGGATCGCAAGGCAGGGCACACCGGCACCAGGCGCGCAGTCCAGCAGTTCTGTCGACAGCCCTGCGTGTTGAATCAGTCTCGCTCTGACAGCCAAAAGCCTTTGCATCCACAGGTGATGCTGGGCCTGCTCGTCGGTGGCCAGATAGCGCTCGAGCGCGCATACAAGACCTGCGATCTCTTCCTTGCCGACCTTAAAGCCGCGGCCGATACCGTGGGTGGGTAGCCCCTTGAGGGCGGCACGATCAATAAGGCCTGCCGGCATCCAGGTGGCGGGGTGAACATCCATGTCCATCATCTGCACCAGCGCCGATCCGATCAGCATGCGACGCCCCGCCAGAATGCCAGTCGATTGTGGACCCCCGATGGCCTTACCCCCACTGAAGATGACCAGATCTGCGCCCATGGCGATCAGACGCTGAAGATTACCGCGTGGCGGCAGCTGAGCCGCGGCATCAACGATGACCAGGCGTCCGTGCACATGCAGGGTCTCAATCACTTGGGGCAGATCGCGAAGCGTGTGCGACGTGGCCGTGAACACCATGCCGACCACCTGGTCGTCGATGGCTGCTTCGATCTCCCAGGCTTCAAGGCCTCGAACGCCTGCGCCAGTGCCGTGATCGTTGTGCCCGATGTCGACGATCTGGGCACCCGCCAGTCGTACAGCATGGTCATAGGTATTGCGATGGGTGCGTGCCATCAGCATGCGGTTGGGCATGCCCTCGGTCTGCGGCAAGCGGGCCATCGCTGCCGCCTGCCAGCCCGCCAGACAGGCAGCGCAGGCCAGTGTCATCGCGGCACTTGCGCCGCTGGTGACCATGGCAGCCTCGGCACCCATGAGCTCAGCGATTCGTCGACCTGCAGCGGTCTGAAGCTCAGCCATGTCAACTGAGCAGGCAGCTGCGTCGCGCATGGCCTCAAGCACTTGGGGCGCCATCAAGGACCCACCCAGTCGGGTCAGGGTTCCCGCCGCATTGAGTCGACGGCGAACGCCCAGGCGAGATAGCAAGTCTGTGCTGCTCATGGTGATTCAATCAGATGACAGGCTGCCTGATGACCGGGCGCGAGCACCCTCAGCTCGGGTGACTCTTGCCTGCAACGCGGCTGAGCATGCGGGCATCGGGTATGAAAGCGACAGCCCGAGGGCGGATTGACCGGACTGGGTACGTCGCCTTCGATCAGCAGGCGCTCGCGCTTCAGGCGCGGGTCGGCAATCGGAGCCGCCGCCATCAAAGCCTGTGTGTACGGGTGCAGAGGTCGACTGAAAATGCGTTCGCGACTGGCAATCTCGACAATACGCCCCAGGTACATCACCGCCACGCGATGGCTGATATGTTCAACCACGGCCAGATCATGCGAGATAAAGAGATAAGCCAGACCATGACTGTGCTGCAGATCTTTCAGCAGATTCAGAACCTGGGCCTGCACCGATACGTCGAGCGCGGACACAGGCTCATCGGCGATGATGAGTTGCGGGTTCAAGGCCAGGGCGCGTGCAATACCGAGCCGCTGGCGCTGCCCACCTGAAAACTCGAAAGGAAAGCGCGTAAGGCTGTCAGCGCGCAAACCGACTTTTTCCAGCAGTGCCTGCACCTGTCGCTGTCGCTCGGCCGGATCAGACAGGCCATAGTTTTCAAGGGGCTCAGCGATGATGTCACCCGCGCGCAGCCGCGGGTTAAGTGAGGCATAGGGGTCCTGAAACACCATCTGCAGCTGTCGGCGATGTGGATGCATGGCCACGTCATCAAGCTGCGTGATGTCGGTTTGGCCCAGGCGAATACGGCCTGCTGTGGGTTGCACCAGCCTCACGACTGATTTGCCCACTGTGGACTTGCCGCAACCCGATTCACCCACCAGGCACAGTGTTTCGCCGGGCATGACTGAAAAGCTGACCCCGTCAACTGCCTTCACCTGGCCGCGAACACGCTGCAGAACGCCTTCGCGAATGGGGAACCATACGGCCAGATCGTCGACCTGCAGCAGGGGCATCGGGTGTCCGCTCATGCGGATACCGCCGACTGCGTCAGCACGCGCTCGACTTCCCAGCAGGCCACCTGTCGTACCGCCGGATCGGCCGCGGGTGCTCGCTCAAGTCGGTGCCCCCTGGCATCGTGCAGGGTAAGCGGGGGGGCCTCGATGTGGCATCGGGCCGTGGCAAGGCTGCAGCGCGGTGCGAAGGCACACCCTGAAAAAGCGGGCTTACCCGGTGCAGGCTCGCGAAGCGACGGCACCATACCCGGAATTTCGGCCAGCCGATCACGCCGCACGCCCTGGCGCCCGCGCGGAATCGAGGCCATGAGTCCCAGGGTGTAGGGGTGCAGTGGCCGGTCAAACAGAATGTCGACCGGTGCCTGCTCAACCTTACGACCGGCATACATCACTACCACCCGCTGTGCGGTTTCGGCGATGACGCCCAGATCATGCGTGATCAGCATGATGGCTGCGCTGACGCTGGATTTAAGCTCGACCATCAGTCGCAGAATTTGCGCCTGAATGGTGACATCAAGCGCGGTGGTGGGTTCGTCAGCAATCAGCAGTCGCGGGTTACACGATAGGGCCATCGCAATCATCACGCGCTGGCGCATCCCCCCTGAAAATTCATGCGGATAGCTATCCAGCCGACGCTGAGCATCGGGAATGCGCACCAGATTGAGCATCTCAGCAGCCCTTGCCCGAGCGGCCTGGCGATTCAAGCGCTGATGAATACGCACCGCCTCGCTGATTTGCGCGCCGATGGTGTGCACGGGATTAAGCGAAGTCATGGGTTCCTGAAACACCATGGCGATTCGATTGCCGCGCACCTTGCGCATATCAGCCTCTGAGAGCGAAGCCAGGTCCTGACCCTCGAAGCGTACCGCGCCGCGCACGATGCCGCCCGTTCGTGGCGGAATCAGCCGCAGCGTGGACAGCGCAGTGACTGACTTGCCGCAGCCGCTCTCGCCGACCACGCCCAGCACTTCGCCTGGCCAGATCTCAAGCGATAAACCCTCAATGGCCCGCACCACGCCCTCTCGGGTGAAGAAATGCGTGTGCAGATTGTCGATCTCGAGGACGGGTGTCTGCATGATTACATCCGGCGCGAGATACGCGGATCCAGGCGATCGCGCAGACCGTCGCCCAAAAGGTTAACCGACAGCACCACCAGGGCCAGACAGATGCCCGGCGCGAGAATGGTCCAGGGTGCAATCTGCAGATAAAGCCGACTGGAGGCGATCATGTTGCCCCAGGTGGGAAACTCTGACGGAGTACCCGCTCCCAGAAAGCTCAGGCCAGCCTCAGTGAGGATGGCTGAAGCGCAAATGTAAGTGGCTTGCACGATCAGCGGTGCAACCGTGCTGGGCAGAATATGTCGTCTCAGAAGACGTGTAAGCCTTGTGCCATTTGATCGTGCAGCCTCGACATAGGGCAGCGCACGCACCGAAAGCACAACCGAACGCACCAACCGAGTCACGCGAGGCACCTCTGGGATGGCGATTGCGATAATCACGACCTTCACGCTGGCACCCATCAGAGCCACCAGCGCAATGGCCAGCAGAATCGCTGGAATCGCCATGATGCCGTCCATAATGCGCATCACGAAGGCATCAACTTTTGACAGATAGCCGGCCAGCAGTCCGATGATGGCACCACACGCGACGGCGATGGCAGCAACCGAAATACCCACCGCAAGCGAAATGCGCGCACCGTGCAGGGTGCGTGCGTAGATGTCGCGTCCCAGGTTATCGGTGCCCAGTAAAAACTCACTCGATGGCGGTTTCAGACGGTTAATGGGCTCAAAGACCAGCGGGTCACCACTGATCCAGGGGGCCAGCAGGGCGAGACTCGCAATGAGGGTCAGCATGACCGCACCGATGGCAATGGTGGGATAGCGTCGGGCGCCAGCCATCAGTGCCATCGTGTTCATTGATAGCGAATGCGTGGGTCGATCACGCAGTAAAGAATATCGACTGTTAGATTGATGAGCACATAAACACCGGCAAAGATGATCATGACGCCCTGGATGATGGGATAGTCGCGGCGGGTAATAGCATCCACCACCAGACGACCAACGCCCGGAATGTTGAAGACGCTCTCGGTGATGACCACGCCTGAAATCAGTAGGGCTACACCAATACCCACCACCGTAATAATGGGCACGGCCGCGTTGCGTAGCGCATGGTGCAGCAGCATGGGCAGAGTCGCTACACCCTTGGCACGTGCGGTTCGTATGTAGTCTTCCGACATCACCTCCAGCATGCTGGCCCGAGTGATTCGCGCAATCAGTGCTACATAGGCCATGCCCAGCGCGAGCGACGGCAAAATCAGGTGTCGCGCCCAGTCAATGAAGCCGGCTGCCAGCGGCTTATAGCCCTGCACGGGAAGCCAGCGTAGCTCCATCGAAAATAAGTAAACCAGCAGGTAGCCAACTACAAACACTGGCACCGAGAAGCTGGTGACCGCCAAGGCCATCACCGCTCGATCGATCAGTGACCCGGCGCGCCAGGCCGCGATCACGCCCAGCGTGACAGCGATGCTGATGGCTACTGTCATGGTGGTCAGCGCCAGAGACAGCGTGGCTTCCATGCGTTGTGCAACCAGGGTGGTGACCGGAATATTGGTGAACATTGATACGCCCAGATCACCCTGCAGCACACCGAGGCCCCAGCGGCCAAACTGCACCAGAAAAGGCTGATCAAGACCGAGGCTGGTACGGATGCGCGCGATGTTCTCTTCGGTGGCGTTATCGCCCGCGATGATGGCGGCGGGGTCGCCAGGTGCCAGATGCAGCAGCGAAAACACGAAGATGCCAACCACCAGCATCACCGGAATGACGCCCAGCAGACGGCGAATGATGTAAGCGATCATGAATCATGAAGCCGCAGACTCAGCAGAGCTGTCGTACAGCTCCGCTGAGCAATAGCGGTCAGTGTTTCAGAGGCTTAACCGATGCGCTCGACATTCCACCAGGGCAGAACCTCAGGCACTGGCAAGAAGCCTCGCAGACGATCGGCACGGTAGGCCACTGGCGCCACCCACTGCCCGGTTTTCACGTCATGCACATAGTCGTGCATATTGCGGTTCATACGTTTGGCGACTTCGCGCCGCGCCTCGAGCGAGGGCGCAGCGGCCCACTCATCGCGCAGCTTCTCATGCTCGGCGTTCTCGGGCCAGCCAAACCAAGCTTTGCGCCCGGTGGCAGCATGACCGGTGAGAATGATGGGGTTAGAGGTCGCATTACCGCCGCCCCAGGTAAAGAACACATTCCAGCCGCCCTGATCGGGCAGGTTTTGGTTAGAGCGCCGTGCCACCACGCCGCCCCAGTCAGACGATGCCAGCTGCACGTTGAAACCCACCTGACGTAGGTTTTGCGCGACCACCAGGATTGTCTGATTCATGATGTGGATGTCGGTGGCATGCAGCATCACCAGTGGCTTGCCGTCATAGCCCGACTGCTTGAGCAGCTCGCGCGCCTTGGCCTGACGCTGCGCCATGGGCGCCTTGAGCATCAGAACATCAGAGCCGTCTTCAACACCCATGGGCGAATCGCAGGTGAAGTGCGAGCCGCAGGTTTTGTAGAACTGCGGATTGCCAATGGCGGCGCGTTGAATGTCCTCCTGACTGATGGCTAATTGAGCCGCCCGTCGCGCCAGCACGTTGTTGAAGGGTGCGTGCAGATGATTGAGCCGCACGTAGCCCACGTTACCGAGTTTATTGAAGACCTCTACCTTGACGCCGTTGGCACGCTCGAGCACCGGCAGCAGCTCAATCGGTGGAACCTCAAAGAAATCAATTTCGCCGGCCATGAGCGCGTTGGCTGCGGTCTGCGCATCGGGCATGATGTCCCAGATGACCCGATCAAGCAGCGCGCGTTTGCCGCCCGAGAGTCCCGATGCGGGTTCGCTGCGTGGCACGTAGTCGGCATTGCGTTCATAGACCACACGGCTGCCTGGTCGGTACTCTGACTCAATGAATCGGAAGGGGCCAGAACCGATGTGCTGCTTAATCTGCGTGTTGGGATCGGTGTTGGCAATCGACTCCTTCATCATGAAGCAGACTGGCGTGGCGGTTTTGGCCAGCACGTCGAGCAAAAGCCCATAAGGCTCTTTAAGCACGATGCGAAAGGTGGTTTCATCGACCACGGGTGTGTCGGCCACGCGGGCAAATAAATGGGTGCCACCGCCATCTTTGACCTGCCAGCGACGAAGGGACGCCACACAGTCACGCGACGTGACGGCGGTGCCGTCGTGCCACTTGAGACCCGGACGCAGCTGAAAAGTGTAGGTTTTACGATCAGCAGAGATGTCGTACTTGCCCACCATCTGCGGCTGCGGCGTGAAGTTAGCGTCTACCCCAAAGAGCGTGTCATAGATCATCGCCCCGTGGTAAGCGGACATGTTGGCAGTGGTCCAGATGGGATCCAGCACGCGCAGATCGCCGTGTGGCACGGCACGCACAACTTTGGCGGGGCGGTTCTGTGCGCGAACGCTTGTGGCAGGTGCTGCCATCCACGCGCCCGCGGCTGCACCGGCCTTGAGCAGGTCTCGTCTGCTATTCGTCATGCGTGTCTCCCTGAGTATCGTTGTTATCGTCTATTGTTGACGGTCTGTTGATTTGAGCCCAATTCGGTGCGGGCGTCAATCGCCGGCGGCGGCGAGCGGTAAGCCACTGCTCGCTCTTCTTGTGCCTGGGTCTTCGTTGGGGTGGGGTGGTGGCGAGCGGTAAGCCACCGCTCGCTCATACGGCTGCGGTCCGGCCTGTGGCTGGACTACCCTGCGCTCGGAGCGTTCCGCCGGAGCGCCCCGAACTCGGCTGCTCACGCAGCCTCAGACATGCGGGGCGCTAAGGAGTATCCGGCGGAACTGCTCCTCGCTGGGCTTGCCGAAATCGCTCGGGCGGGCTTCCCCCTCGCCGCCACCCGGTCCTCGACCGCAGGTGGCGCATGGACGAGCGAGCGGCGCTTATCGCCCGCAGCTTGTTGGGATGAATGTTTGGCGGCGACCGGTAAGCCCCCGCTCGCTCATGCGGTCTCACTGTGGTTCGTTAGGTGACGGCGAGCGGTAAGCCACCGCTCGCTCATACGGCTGCGGTCCGGCCTGTGGCCGGACTGCCCTGCGCTCGAAGCAGTCCGCCGGAGCGCCCCGAACTCGGCTGCTCACGCAGCCTCAGACATGCGGGGCGCTAAGGAGTATCCGGCGGACTTGCTTCTCGCTGGGCTTGCCGAAATCGCTCGGGCGGCTTCCCCCTCGCCGCCACCCGGTCCTCGACCGCAGGTGGCGCGTGGACGAGCGCGAGGTGTCTACCGCTCGCTGCCGCATTGTGCTCAATTGAAACGGCATACGGATGAGCGAGCGGCGCATATCGCCCGCTGACGTCTTTCGATGAAGGCTTGGCGGCGAGCGGTAGGAGACCTGCCTACGTGCCGATTGATCGTGACGATCGGGGCGGTCGGCGTGACGGCGTGTGCGGCGTGTGCGGCGAAACGTGTGCCCCAGTGTTGGAGGCTGGTAGGGCGTGGGGCGGGAAGCGCTCTGCGCGATTTTGGCAAGCCGAGCGAGGGACAGCTTCGCCGGGGGCTTGAGCGCCCCGCATGTTTGAGGCCGCCGTCTCGGCGGCCGAGTTCGGGGCGCCCCGGCGAAGGGCCCGAGCGAAGGGGAGCCTGTCCGCAGGACAGGCCGCAGCCTATGAGCGCACGGGCGCTTACCGCCACGCGCCCAAACCCAGTCGCCTAAACCGGACGCCGTGCAGCGCACGGGCGCTTACCGCCACGCGCCCAAACCACTAGCCCAAATCGCAGCGCACGGGCGCTTACCGCCACGCGCCCAAATTACTCGCCCAAATCGCAGCGCACGGGTGCTTACCGCCACGCGCCCAAATTACTCGCCCAAACCAGTCGACTAAATCTCGCCGCGCCGGCCTACGCATCGACGTGCAGAATGGCCTCGATCTCGACGGTCATGTTGTTGGGCAAAGACCCGAAACCCACGGCGCTGCGCGCATGGCGCCCAGCTTCTCCGAGCACGTTGACAAGGAGGTCTGAGCATCCATTGATCACCTTGGGCTGCTCGCCAAACTCGGGCACTGCGTTGACCATACCCAGCAACTTGACCACACGACGCACGCGCGACAGGTCACCCAATGCCATGTGTGCGGTGGCCAGCAGATTGAGCCCGGTGAGTTGCGCGTCAAGATAAGCCTGCTCGACACTGACATCGCGCCCAACCTTGCCGATGGAGTAAGAGCCGTCCGGTTTGCGTGGGCCCTGCCCCGATAGATACAACATGCCATTAACCAGCACGAAGGGCACATAGGTGGCCACGGGTACAGCGGGGGTGGGCAATTGCAGGCCGAGCGCCTTTAACTTTTCGTAGGGATTACTCATCTGTCGTTGTCTCCGTCACAGAGTCTTTGGGCTTTAAACAGTCAGCGGCACGGGCTTTACCTGCTCATCCAGCGGCCAGATGGGACGCTGGACTCGGGTATAAGGCACCTTCCGGTGGTCACGTGCAATGGGGCCGTCGGCATCACAGTAAAGCACCTTAGATGCGATCGGTGAAAACGCGGCGTAAAAGTGATTGGTTGACTTCACCACGACCAGTCGCTTACTACCCAGGTCGACGCCTAAGCCGGTGAACAGGTCTGCGCCTAATGCCTGCGTGCGCTTGGTAATAAGTACCACCTCGATGTCATCGACAACGATAAGCGCCGTATCGCCCAGTGGTACCTTTGAGTCAACAAAGGTCATAGTCGCGTCGCGCTTTAGGGCCTTGACAGTCACTTTTGCGTCAATAGGTAAACCCGAGCTGGGTGCGGTTTTACCTCCGAAGCGAAGCGCCAGACGCCCCCCTGTTCCCGCCATAAAGCACAGGCGCACGGCGATCGGATCCCAGATGGGCCCCAGGGCGGCCCGTTTAACGCCGCGTTCGATGAGCCGGCGAAGGATGACGGTGGAATCGCCCGGAGCTCCCCCTCCCGGGTTATCGGCCGGGTCGGCTACGACTACCGTACCGGGTATGTCGGCTGCCGCATCGATGATGCCGTCTGGGTCAAGGTAGGGTGGTGTGGTCTTGCCGCGCATGGCAAAAAAATCATCGGCCAGCTGGCGAGCGAGGGCGTCACCTTCCTGCTTGCGGTTATCTGTGATGACCAAAATTCTCGAGCCCAATTCAGGTACATCGGCATACGGAAAGCAGTGGGCGATTGATATCGACAACACCCCATCATGTCCCTCAAGTGCACTGATGCGGTCGACGAATCCACGCATGGGCTGAATCGTTGTCGGGAAGCTTCCGATCATGCGGCAGTCGACCAGTGACATCACCGGGCGAATTTCGCCGCGTATGGTGCGCAAGATAAGTTCGACCACCTCTTCGCCGCGCGCCACGAAATCGGTATGTGGAAACTCTTTAAAGCAGATGATGACCGTCGCATTGCGTACGCGCTTGAGCGTCATGTGGCAATGCGGATCGAGTTCGACACCGATGGGCACCTTTGGACCCACTAGCAGTCGCACCCGCTCGATGAGGTCGCCCTCGCAATCATCGTAGCCATCTGCGACCATGGCGCCGTGTAGCCCCAGCAAGACACCATCGACTGGCATGGCCGCTCGCAGCTGTCCCAGCACTTCATCCCGCAGGGTTTCATAGGCCTCGCGCGAGACCAGACCTGCGGGCTCTGCAAACGTAGCTGTCCCTTCGATAAGCGTAAAACCTTCTTCGCGCGCTCGCCGACGCGCTACCCACAAGGGGGCCGTGCACAGCTTGGCATCGTCTGGATGCTGGCCTGGCGGCGCGTAAAACGACTCGTGAAAGCTTTCGAGCGCGGTCGGAATGGGCGCGAAGGTATTTGTTTCGGTACCGATCGAGGCGGCAAACAGTCGCATACCGATGTCTCCCTGTTTTGGTGATTTTGAATTGGGGTGCAGCTTAGTGCACGCCGGCTGTTCGGCGTGCGCTCAGACTGTAGGTCGACTCAGCCACGCATGCAAGCGGCAGGCGATGTTCACCGACATGAAAAAGGCCCGCATACGCGGGCCTTAGGTCGAGCGTGTCGACGAACTGGCGTTTGACAACGCCAGCCGACTGAACGCGAAGATTACTTCACCGTAGCGTAGTAAATCTTGGGCGCATCATTGGAGTTATGCACCATGGTGACGCTTTTCTTCATAGCCCAGGGACGCATCTGATGATGCAGGGGAATGTAAAGAGCCTCGTCACGGGTGATCGTCAGTGCTTCTTTGATCATGGCATTGCGCTTAGCCGTATCGGTTTCGATGCCCATGGCGTCAACCAGATCGTCAACCTTCTTGTTGCTGACCTTAGATAGGTTGAAGTTGCCGTCAGCACCGCTGGTCCGCGTGCGCACCAGCGACTGCAGGCTGTACTGCGCATCGTAAGTGGCAACGCCCCAACCGAGCAGGTAGGCGCTTGAATCAAAGTTTTGAATTTTGGCGATGAAGGGGCCGAAAGGCATGGCATTGAGCTTGGTGCGCACGCCGATCTTGGCCCACATGCCGACGACGGCCTGGCAGACTTCTTCGTCATTCACGTAGCGATTGTTGGGGCAATCAAGCGTGAACTCAAAGCCATTGGGATAGCCCGCGTCCGCCAGAAGCTTCTTGGCCGCATCGATGTTAACCGCCGCCGGCTTGTCGAGATCAGGGCTATGACCGTTAACACCAGGTGCGATCATCAGTGCTGCGGGCAACGACAGGTTACGCATGATGGTGCGCTGAATGGCCTGGCGGTCAACCGTCATGTTGAGCGCTTGACGCACGCGTACGTCCTTGAAGGGGTTGGCACCCTTGTGGCCGTACTTGAGCTCGTTGCTGCCCTGATCTAGGCCGATGAAGATGGTGCGCACCTCAGGTCCGTCGAGCACGGATAGGTTTTGGTTCGAGCGAAGCCGCGCTACGTCTTGGGTGGGCAGGTCAGTGACTACATCGACATCGCCTGCCAGAAGGGCGGCGATACGGGTGGCATCGGCCTTAATGGGCGTGTAGGTGATGTCGGTGACATTGCCATCGAGCTTGCCCCACCAATTTTTATTGGCGGTGAGTACGATGCGCTGGTCAGGTGCCCATTCCTTAAGAATGTACGGGCCTGTGCCATTCGTGTTACGCGAGGCGAAGGTCTCTTCCTTGGCTTTGTAGTCCTGAACTTTCTCGGACTTGTTGGCCGCGGCCCAGGCCTTGTTCATGATGTAAAAGGTGGTGAAGTTGTTGAGCAGGGTGGGAACCGGCTTGTCAAGAACAATGTCGATGGTGTGGTCATCGACCTTCTTGATTTCTTTGATGCCTGCCACGTAAATCTGCATGGTGCCCTGAGGCTGGCGAATACGATCAAACGAGAAGATCACGTCATCGGCGGTGAAGGAAGAACCGTCATGAAACTTAACGTTTTTGCGCAGATTAAAGCGCCAGCTGGTGGGTGATGTCGCCTGCCAACTGGTGGCCAGTGCGGGTTCGACTTTGTAGTCTTTGTCGTAGCGCACGAGGGGCTCGTAGGCGTGGCCCAGGATGTTGTTGGTGGTGGCGTGGTTTTGCGAATGGGGGTCAAGCGTCAGCACATCATTTTGTGCGGCCCACTTAAGCTGGGCTGCGGACGCGATGCCGGCTGTGCCAACACCCAGCGCAAGCGCCAAGCTGACTGCACAGGCGCGCGAGAGTGAGAACAGATGGTTGAACATGGGGTCTCCTTGTCTGGTTTTAAAAACGACCAATCGTCATTTTAGACAAGCTTTTCGCTGGGCTGCACGCCGCCCCGACGCGATTGGGGGTAAGTCATGGGGCGCACCCGCGAATCTTTGGGCGCGGGATGAAACCCGGCACCCAGAACCTCAGCACTTAGCGATCTGCGCGCCTTCGGCTCAGAACCTCAACGATTGCCGAGCGCCGTTGTACGGCAACCGGTTTGAACTCGGATGTCAGTTCGCGTTCTAAAGAGGTTTGTAGCGCGTAGGCGATCCGTTTAATTAATTGCTCGCCGCGCGTTGACAGGCGTACGGTCTTGGTACGTCGGTCGGACCGGCCGGGTTCAATCACCAGTAATCCGGCGTCTAGCAGGCGATCAAAATGCATACGAATGCCGCGGCTGCTGTGGCCCACTTGAGAGAACAACTCCTTCACCGTCGGCCCGCATTGCAAGCGGTCCCGGCGATCGGTGGGGGTACCCCGGGCGGCAGCCAGCAAGAGGTCGATGGCGATAAGGGTGCAACCCGGGTAAAGGGCTTCCTCAAGCAGTATGCGCACCCTGATGAGGGCGGCGATGGCGTTTCTTGTTCGTTCTATGTCCACGCGCTTAAACGTCAACGTCCAGTTGTTCTTTGGTTAAGAAGACTACCGAGCTTACTCCAGAGGCTCTATCGGAATCGAGTGCGTTTTTTGCCTCTTTCTGCGCCTTTTCCTCTAAAAACACGGTTTCTTCAGCTGAACTATCGCTGAAGCACTCTATAGTGGGGTCGGGTTACAAAGGGCAGGCAAGCTTTGTTTTTGTGCGGCCGCGCCTCAGGTTGGTGCAACTTTTACGGGCGTGGCGTACGTTCGAAGCCCGTCGGCTTTGGCAGATCGCGCAAGCTTAGTACCCGGAGCCCTTGTTTATCGGTGATGTGCAGGCTCAGCACTTCATTGGTCTGCTCGAGGGCTAATGCGCCCAGGTCGAGGTCGTGCACGGCTCCTACGCCCTGGGCGGACCGCAACAACAAAACGCCCTCGTCACCGAAATGGGCCGACTGCACAGGACCAAACAGATGCCCGCAGTGCGTGACGAAGCGCGCCTGCGTGCCGCTGCCCAGTACCCGAATGATCAAAGGTGCAATGTCCAGGTCTACGAAAACCCTTTGTGGGCCGTTTTGCCAAAACCAACGGCCCTGCTCGTCGCAGGTGTAGTTGCGCTCAATGAAAGCGATGATGGGCGGGCTGGTGATGGGGCTACCCGCGCCGTGAAGGGCTTCATCGAAACCGGGCATGCCGCGATCAATCAGATGCCATTGACCCCTGCGATCGAGCCGCAGCCAACCGAAGACGGCTGGCACATTGGGCCAGCGAGCCATGGCTCGCAATACCTGTTCATCCAAGGCAGGATCCCAGGTGTTTGCGGGCAAAGGTAACGATGCGTTGGGGCAACCAGGCGAGATGGCCGGGCGGGGCTCCGCCCGCGAAGCCCACATGCCCTCCCCCTGTGCTGTAGTCCAGATGCACCTGGGGCGACACGCCTTCAGGTGTGGCCAGACACGCTGCGGGCACAAAGGGATCGTTGCGTGAGTTGATCACCAGAGTGGGCATGCGCACGCTGGCAAGAAACTGCCTGCAGGATGATCGACGCCAGTAGTCGAAGCAGTCGCTGAATCCGTGCAGGGGGGCGGTCACGGCATCGTCGAAATCAAAAAAATTGCGCGAGCGCTTGACTCGGTCGATATCGATCAGCCCCGGATGCGCCTGTGCCATGGCCAGGGCCTTGGGGCGAAGGGTGCGCAGAAAGTATTCGGTATACATGCGATTGATACCCGACGACAGAGATGCCGCCCCGGCATGCAGGTCTTGCGGGGGGCAGATGGCGGCTGCGACATCAATGATCCGGGCGGCGGCCTCGCCCTGTTCGCCCAGCCACTTTAATAGTGCATTGCCGCCCAGCGACACACCGGCCGCGATGATGGGGCCTGATGGGTGTCGATCCCGCAGGCGTCTGAGAACCCAGTCAATCTCGGCCGAGTCGCCTGAGTGATAGGCGCGTGGGGCGCGATTCAGACTACCGCTGCAACCCCTGAAATGCACGACCAGACCCTGCCAGCCCAGCTCACGGGTAGCGGCCATCAGAGCGCGGGCATAAGGGCGATCGGAATTGCCTTCAAGGCCGTGGAAGAGCACAAGCCGGGGGCGCGCGCCCCGATCCGATGCGGGGGGGAGCCCTCGTTCTGTGTCGAGATGCGGTCCATTGCGGGTGTCTTCACCCTTACCGCTTCGCTGGCCATCAGCGGCACCGTCAGCCTCAAAGTCGATATCGATGAAGTCCCCGTCTGGGGTATCCCATCGCTCGCGGCGCCAGTTGATGCGTGGACAGGGCGTGATCAGCGCCGGCCATAAGGTCTGCAGGTGAGCGCCTGGCAACCAAAAAGGAGCGCGATAGGGTGTGGCCTGGAACATGGCTGCTGGGCTTGACGCCCCTTGAGGCGGCGCCGATGACCCGGTGGTGCGTCAGTGCAGGATGGCGCCCACGGGCGCCGAGGCGGACGGATCGCCCGATTCAAGGGGCGAGGCGTGATGCACAAGAATGCGCCAGCCGTACGGGCCCTTGACATAGACATTAGTGGCCACGCACTCAACCGTTGAAGAGCCACCCCGTCCCTCAATGCGGATCTGCTCGACCAGGTTGTGGACCGCGATCAGCGCGCCGGCATGGCTACGCACCGAGCGCACATGCACGGCAATCGATCCGGCGCCAAAGATGCCTTCAAATGAGGCGCGTACAGCCTCCAGGCCGACCAACCGTTGACCGTTGGGGTGCACGCAGACGACCTCGTCGTCGTCTGCCCATAACGCCATCATCGCCGCCAGATCACCCTTTTGCATGGCGTCGTAAAAAGCCTCTTCGACGGCTTCCGCGGTGGGGTAGGGTGACAGACGAGGCGGCATTCGAACTCTGAAGGCTAGTGCCCTTTAGCCACTGCGCCGGGCTTCAGACGGTAGGCGGTACCGCAATACGGACAGCGCGCCTCACCGTGCGAGACATCAAGAAAGACCCGCGGATGCGATGACCAGATAGGCATGCGGGGGTTTGGGCAGAAAACCGGAAGATCAGACGCACCTAGTTCGATGGCGCTGGCTTCTTGCGTACCGGTGGCAGGGGCGGCGCCCGGGCTGGAGTTCATGCGCGTCTCGCTTGTCAGGCTACCGGCGTGAGCCAGGAACGGTAGCGTTCATTGCGACCGGCCACGGTGTCAAAGAAAATGGATTGAAGTCGCTCGGTGACTGGGCCCCGGCGACCTTCTCCGATGATCCGGTCATCGAGTTCACGGATGGGGGTAATCTCGGCGGCTGTGCCGGTGAAGAAGGCCTCGTCGGCGCAGTACATTTCGTCACGCGTGATGCGCTTTTCACGGACTTCAATGCCCAGGTCGCGTGCGATGGTGAGCACGGCATCACGGGTGATACCGTCCAGGCAAGAGGCCAGATCTGGCGTGCAGATGACGCCCTTGTTGACGATGAACACGTTTTCGCCAGCGCCTTCAGACACATAACCCTCGGTGTCGAGCAGCAGGGCTTCATCGTAGCCGTTGGCGGTGACCTCGGCATTGGCCAGGATCGAATTGACGTAATGGCCACTGGCCTTGGCTCTGACCATGGAGATGTTCACATGGTGCCGGGTGAACGATGAAGTCTTGACCCGAATGCCCTTGGTAAGACCTTCTTCGCCCAGGTAGGCTCCCCAGGGCCAGGCGGCGACTGCCACATGGATGGTATTGCCGCGTGCCGACACGCCCAGTTTCTGTGAGCCGATCCAGGCAATGGGTCGGACATAGCAGGAGGCCAGTTTATTCAGGCGTACCACGTCGAGCTGCGCCTGCATAAGTTCGTCCATCGAACAGGGCAGCTGCATCTGAAAAATCTTGGCCGAGTTGAAAAAGCGTTGCGTGTGCTCGCGCAGACGGAAGATAGCCGTGCCGCCTGCAGCGTCGTAGGCACGTACGCCTTCGAAAACGCCCATGCCGTAATGCAGGGAGTGGGTGAGCACGTGGATCTTGGCATCACGCCAGTCAACCATCTTGCCGTCGAACCAGATCAGTCCGTCGCGGTCGGCCATCGACATGGAGGGTCTCCTCAAAGTGCGCATCGGGGACGCCCGGGAAAAACCCACGGGCGAGCAACACTCGATTCTATCGAAACCTGTGCGCCAAGTCCGTGTAAGGCCGATCGTCGCGACACATGAGCCGTGGGCTCCCGCCAAGCCGCAGGGGCGTGGTCGATGATCGCTCGTTCAGTTTCGCCAAAGTCGCAGGGGGTGGGGTCGGCCAGTCCCCGCGCTGTTAAACTCGGTCGATGATTGCAAACCTCCGATTTCAGATCGGCCTGCTGGCGGGGCTTCAGGCTCTGCTGCTGGTCAATAATTCAACCCTCATCGCGGTTAATGCGCTGGCGGGTTTCCTGCTCACCGACAACAAAGTCTTCGCCAGTCTGCCGGTGACAGGCTATGTACTGGGGGCTGCGGTCTGGTCGATGCCAGCGGCCTGGGTCATGCGTCGCTATGGGCGACGCGCGGGCTATACCTTTGGATCGGCGGCGGCCATCGTGGGCGCAGGCCTTGCGGGTTTTGCCATGGCTCAGCAAAGCCTGGCCCTCTTGTGCCTGGCCACCTTTGTCAGTGGTATTTACAACGCCTTTGGTGTCAGCCTGCGTTTTGCCGCTGCTGACGTGGCTGATGCCTGGCGCCCGTCCTTCAGGGCGCGGGCCATTTCGCTGGTTCTCACCGGTGGCATCGTGGGCGGCATCGTCGGGCCGCAGGTGTCCAAGTGGTCGCGCACCGTCATGGAACAACAGTTTGAGGGCACTTACCTCACGCTGGCCGGTTTTGCGCTGCTGTCGGCTCTGCTGGTGCAGTTGTTGCGCGTGCCGGGCAATGCGCCGCCCAAGCCCGGTGATGCGCCGCCTCGTCCTCTGCGAGAAATTCTCCGGCAGCCGGCCGCCTGGGTGGCCATCGTCTCGGCAGCCCTGGCCTATGGGGTGATGAACCTGCTGATGGTGGCGACGCCCCTGGCGATGGAGGTATGCAGTCATCCTTACAACGCAGCCGCCACGGTGCTGCAGTGGCACATTGTGGGCATGTTTGCCCCTGGCCTCATTACGGGTTCGCTGATCGCACGCTTTGGCATTCTGCCCATCATTACCACGGGTGCGGTTCTTAACGCTGTGTGCGTGGCGGTGGCACTGGCGGGCGTTTCAATCGCTAACTTCACCATCGCCCTGTTTTTGCTGGGCGTTGGCTGGAACTTTATGTACACGGGCGGCACGACGCTGCTGACCACCGCTTATCGCCCACAAGAACGCAACAAGGTGCAGGGCTTTATGGATGCGTGCGTATTCATGGTCATGATCACCTCGTCGGCAGCCTCGGGTGCGCTGCTGTTCGTCAATGGCTGGGACATTCTCAATATGCTGTCCCTGCCCTTCGTGGCGCTGGTGCTGGGTGCGGCGGTCTGGGCCGCGTCGCGTTTGGGGTGGTCGCTGGGCAGGGTCGCCCGGGCGGGCACCTGAGGCCGCTACTATGTCAGCGGCCAGTGGCGCGGCGGGTGCCGCGGCCCGACAGCGTATCGCGGCACAGCGTCGCGCGCAGTTCATGGCCGGGCTGCGGCTGGGCATGCCCACCTTGCCAGGCATCGTCAGTTGGGGGTTTGTCACGGGGCTTGCGCTGGCCAAAACGGGTTTGAGCCCACTGCAGGCGGCGGCCATGTCCTTCTTCGTGTTCTCAGGTACCGCACAACTGGCGGCGCTGCCGCTGATGACGGTGGGCGCACCGATAGCGCTGATCGCGCTGACGGCTTTTCTCACGGGGCTGCGCTTTCTGGTCTATAGCGCCACGATTTCGCGTGATATCGCACGCCTGAAACCCCTGCACCGAATGCTTCTGGGTCATCTCACCACCGACACGGGGTTGGCGGTTTACCAGCTGGGGCGCAAGGGTGGTGTGCCCGCGCAGCGCAGTGCGTTTTTACTGGGGTGCAATGTACCCATCTGGTCGGCCTGGCAGTTGGGAACCTGGCTGGGTATTGCCGCAGCCGCCCTCATTCCCGATTCCGGCGATCTGGGCTATCTCGGCGTACTCGCTGTCTTAGGGCTCACGGTTCGAATGCTCGATTCACGCCTTAACCTGATGGCCGCGGGCGTGGCCACAGCCGTGGCTCTTGTGGGTATCGACTGGGCCTGGCGCAGCGGCATGCTGATCGCCATTCTGGTGGGGGTGACGGTGGCGGTTGTTGCCGAGCGGTACGCATTACGCGCGGATGGTTTGATCAAACCGGGCAAAGTGCCATGAGTAGCGGCTATGTGTGGCTTACCATTGCCGTTTTAACGGTGGTAGTGGGCTTGCTGCGAAACTTTTTTCTGTTTGTGCCCAGAAGCCTGCAGCCGCGCGGCGCGCTTGAGCGTGCGCTGCGCTATGCGCCGATAGCGGCGCTGGCGGCCCTGGTGTTTCCCGAAGTGCTGCGTGAGCTACGCACCCTGGGCTTTGACCAGTGGTCTTTTCTGGGTGATGCGCGCCTGCTGGCGGCGCTTGCCCTGGCTGCTGTCGTCAAGTTCACGCGCAACCTCTTTGCAGGTCTGGCAACCGGTGCGGCGGTGTTTCTGCTGATACAGATGCTGGTGCGGCCATGATGGATGCGGCGGTGTTTCGGTGGGTGCTCCGGCGGGTGCGGATGTGATGGGCGTGGCGCAGTTTCAAATCGATGCGCCTCTGGTGCATCTGAATGACTACTGGACGGATGGCACCACTGATCGCAGCTTGAGTGCGGCCACGCTCTCGGCGGGCATTCTCAATGTATCGCTGGGCAGCACCATACCCAGTGGCAGCGTTGGTCTTACCAACGGCGTGTCGATCAACCTCGACAACCTGGAAAATCTGGTAACCCGGGTTGCAACGGCCAAGGTGCCGTATCTGGCGCTGCCGCTGGCTGCCGTGCCGAACTTTGAGCAGGCGGTTTATGGAACACTGACCCTGCGAGTCAAGCCGCCCGGCGATGCCTTTGATTCGCCGCTGAGCGCCGCCATCAATATTCGTGTCCAGACTGAATCGGGCGTTACCCGTCTTCTCATCGAGCCCACGGCCCCGGTCACGCACAGCAGCGGCCTGGTCACCGTCAGCTTCACCACCGGCACCGTCATTGGCCAGACCTATACCGAAGCTGGCACGCCCTGGTTGCGGCTTGATTTTTTGGCGCTGCTGTCCAGCATCACCAAGGGCGCCTCTCTGGTGAAAAGTTTGCTGGACGAAGGGCTGGCCGACTTCGCCATCGAATTCAACGGATTGCCAGTGGTCGATGGCACGGGCGCGGCTGTCCAGGCGCTCAAGGCCTCGGCCGTGTTGGCCAGTGGCGGCGAGGTGATTGCCAATCGCCCGCCTGAGATTTACCGAGACGCAAGCGGCGTGGCCCGGCTGCTCGCCGCTGTGTCGGTCGAGGCCGGAAAGACAGCCTCGTTGATCGCATCAGGCTCGGGCGCCTTGAAGGTGTTCGATCTCAACGGCGTGGCTGAAGTGCTGGTCGCCGAGCCCGAACAGGGGCGTCTTTTGCTGGCGAATGCAGACCCGAATCAGCCAGGCACAGCGATTGATTTTTCAGCGACGGACGGCAGCATTCGCAGCTATGGCGGACTACGCTGGAAGGTATTCAGTCTGACCGCTAGCGCGATACCGGCAGCGCTATCGACCCTGCAGTTTGAAGCTGATGCAGATGCGCTCAAGGGCGAGCAGGTAGCGGTGTGGATGATTGCACGCGATACGCGGCAGGCGTATTCAGCGCCCTTCACGGCCTTGGTCACGGTGAGTGGCCCCGATCGCCTACCCACCTGGACCACGCTACCGACGCTGGCTGAGATCATCGATACGGCGGCCGACGATAGCTTCACCGCGTTGCAGTCGCAATTACAGGCCACTGACCCCGAGGGCGCGGTGCTGACGTATTCGGTCGCGCAGGGGCAAAGTCAGGCCAGTGCGAGTGTGATCACGGGGCTGTACGGTCAGCTCAGTGTTGATCGCGTCACGGGCGCACTGCAGTATCAGCCAACCGATGCACGGGTTCAAGCGCTGGGCGTGGGTACTTATGTCGATCTTTTTCAGCTGCAGGTCAGTGATGGCGTCAACACCATCAGTCACAACCTGTCAGTGGTGATCAGCGGCGCAAACGACCTACCCAGTGGCGCGAATCGAACCCTCGTGATGCTTGAAAACACCTTTCATGGCTTTGGCATCGCTGACTTTGGTTTTTCGGATATGGACACGGGTGACGTGTTGGGTGCGGTTCGCATCGACACCCTTCCGTTGGCATCTGCGGGCGTACTAAAGCTGGATACCACACTGGTGACAGCAGGCCAGGTGATCGATGCTGTGCAAATCACCAATCTCAAGTTTGAGCCCGCGGCCAATGTCAGCGGCGTGAATGCCGCAGCGTTCAACTTCAGCGTGCGCGATGCACAGCTGTTTGATGCCACGCCCAACACCATCAGCTTTGACATCACCGCATCAGACTGGGTAAGGCTCTCGGGGCAGGTGTACCACTGGAAAAATCATGCCCTGCTGGACAATGTGGGCCTCACGCTGGAGTCCACTGCCCTTGCATCGGTTCAGACTACCAGCACTGCTTCAAACGGAGCCTACGCGTTGTCAGTGCCCGATGAAGGCAGCTACCGCGTACAGGCCACCAAGTCGCTGACCACGCTGGAAACCGGCAACGCCATCAGCGCAGCCGATGCACTGGCGGCGCTCAAATTATCGGTCGGCATCAATCCCAATAGCGTTCCTGCTGGTACGGGCTTGCTGACTGCTCCACCCGTGTCGCCGTATCAATTTCTGGCG
>JBDLQY010000173.1:0-2556 GCA_039800325.1 Pseudomonadota bacterium
CAAATGGTGCGGGTAAGACCAGTCTGCTACAGGTTATTCATGGCCTTTTGAAGCCTGAGTCGGGATCGATCAGGATCGAATCTGTGCCTGATAGCGATCAGGCCCGGTTGGACGTCGGTTCGACTGGCACGTCTCCGGTGGATGGGGCGGCAATAGGCTTGTCTCCAGTACCTGGGGCGGCGCAGGGCGGCGGGGCTGCGGGGGAGCCGGGTGTGGTCCACGAACCCCACCGGGCAGACCAGAGCCCTAAGGCCGGCCTGACGGGCGCAGCCGAGGCGCTTGCTGTTCACACGCCTGATTTTGCCCTGGTGTTTCAGCGTCCCGTCATGCTCAGGCGCACGGTGATCGGCAACCTCGAGCACGCGCTGGCGATGAGAGGCGTTGACCGGCGGCACCGTTCGTGTTTGGCGCAACGGGCACTTGACCGTGTTGGACTTGCTGCGCTGGCTGATCGTCCGGCACGTCGTTTGTCGGGAGGTGAGCAGCAGCGGGTTGCTATCGCCCGGGCTGATGTTCTGTCACCTGGCTACCTGTTGCTGGATGAGCCCTGTGCAGGCCTTGATCCCGCGTCGACCCTGGCGATTGAGCGTTACCTGCTGCAGCGTGCGCGGCTCGGCCAAGGCTTTTTGATGAGTACTCATGATTTGGCGCAGGCCCGGCGACTGGCCGAATGGGTGGTGTTTGTACAGCAGGGGGTCGTGATCGAGTGCGCGCCAGCCCAGACGTTTTTTGCAGCCCCTAGCACAGAGCCCGCCCGTCGATTTCTGGCGGGCGAGCTGGGAGCCGAGCATGAACCTGACTGACACTTTCAACCCAACGCTAGCTCTCAGCCAGCGCCGACCGGGATGCGTTCCGCTGGGGCCCGCCCCGCTAAGATCCGCCCCGCCAGGGGACGTCTCGCGAGGATCCGCCCCGCTGGGCTACGCTCCTCGAGGATACGTCCCGCCGGGGGCCGTGTTGCCCAGACGCTCTTCGCTGACACGCCTCATGTTTGCCAAGGCGCGGGCGTTCCTCGCGGTGCTTGCTATCTCGCTGACTAGCGATAGCGTCTGGGCCCAGCAGCCCTTCATCGTCGTGGCATCGACCACATCGACCGAGCAGTCAGGCCTGTTCGCAAGCCTGTTGCCCGTATTTAAAAAGCACAGTGGAATTTCTGTGCGGGTGATTGCACAGGGAACCGGGCAGGCTTTGACCACTGCTCGCCGCGGCGATGTTGACGTGGTCTTCGTTCATGACCCTGCAGCCGAGGAAAAATTTATTGCTGAAGGCTTTGGCCTGCCTCGGCGCGAGGTGATGTACAACGATTTCATCATTGTTGGGCCGCGCTCGGATCCGGCGAAGATTCGCGGCATGCGCGATGTGTTGACCTCGCTATCGGCGATTACCGCTTCAGGTGCTGCGTTTTTATCGCGAGGTGACGCAAGCGGCACGCATGCGGCCGAGCTGCGTTATTGGAGGGATGCGGGACTGGATCCTCAGCAGGGTAAAGGGAGCTGGTACCGGGAAACCGGCTCTGGCATGGGGCCGACCCTGAACACGGCCTCATCGATGAACGCGTATGTGCTGACTGACCGGGCGACGTGGTTGAATTTTCGGAATCGCGGCGAACTGGAGCTTTTGGTTGAGGGTGATCAGCGGTTGCTCAACCAGTATGGTGTCATCGTGGTGAACCCCGCGCGCCACCCGCATACGAAAGTCTATCTGGCGCAGCAGTTTGCCGACTGGCTGGTGTCGCCAGCCGGACAAAAGGCCATCGCCGACTACCGTATCGGGGGCGAGCAGCTGTTTTTTCCGAATGCCAAGCGCTGAATGCCCTATGGATGATGCCAGCGTGGGGTGGGGATCCCCACGCTGGTGCGCTGCCTGGGCGCATCCGAGCTTAGGCTTCGCAGCTTTCATTCGGTGGCTACGCGTAGACCCAGGCGATTAGCGGCAATGACTGCCTGAGTTCGATTGCGTACCCCAAGCACTCTCAGCACGGCACTGACATGGATTTTGACCGTGCCCTCTGCGAGTTTGAGTTCTCTGCAAATGAGCTTGTTGGGAAAGCCACGCAGAATCAGTCGCAGCACGTCGCATTGGCGCCCTGTGAGGCCGAGCTTGCGGGGATCAGTGCTGGTCGTGCTGTGCAAAGGGCGTGTACCCTCCATGGCGTTATAGCCATCTGCAGTGATGGCTTCACGCGGCACGTAGACGTGTCCGGCGGCCACCATGCGCAGGGCGCTGCGCAGCACATCAGGATGCGATGTCTTGGGGATGAACCCGGCTGCACCCAATTCAAGGCAACGCAGTATGATCTCGCGGGTTGAGCTGGCCGACAGCATGACGATTCGTGTGCGAGGGTTTTGCTCTCGCAAACGCTCAAGCGCGTCCATGCCGTCTATGTCCGGCAGTCCCAGATCAAGCAGCACGCAGTCGTAATCGGGGTTGCTCTGCAGCGCCCGCCTGGCCTCGGCGTATGCAGGTGCGAAATCAACCCGGATATCGCTGGCGATTGTTTCAAGCGCTAACCGGATGGCCTCGCATACGATGGGGTGGTCGTCCACCAGCAGGAAA
>JBDLQY010000174.1:0-4197 GCA_039800325.1 Pseudomonadota bacterium
AATCACCGGTTCGACGTCACCCGTGGCCTTTCGCGCCGAGCCGTCGAAATTAGTGGTACGATCATCGCCCTGCTTTTTCTCCCAGTCGTAGACCGCCTGAAGGTATTGATCGGTGTTGCGGTAGCCCTTCGGCACCTTGATGGCGTTGTCGGAGCCGACGAGCGAGGCGTAGGAAGCCACTGACCGATCTATTTACATTCACTTCATGATAGGCGGCACTGGCAGGGAGTCCGTAGCTACCCGATTTCGCTGAGTACGTCCTCAATATCGTCCTCTTCCTCCTCGTAATCGTCGATGTCGACATCACCGCCCTGGCTCATGCGGTAGTCGATCCAGTCGCCGCTCCGTTTGCGCAGGGTTGCAAAGTGCAATGGATCCCGCTCGGCGGTGGCTTCCAGGAACTGCTGGGTCTCCTGCAGCAGTTTGACGCGGCTGAACTCCAGGTCGATGGCCTGGAGTTTGCGGTTGTGATGGAAATGCGGAACACCGCGCACCTTTAAGTGCAGCGGGTTGCAGCAGCGGTTGTTGCCGCAGGAAGTGACGATCGGAAGCCGACCGACGTCGCCCCAGGTGAACCAAAAGGCAACGCGTTGGGCGTTGTAGGAGTAGGCGCGCCCCCAGTAGCGCTTGATGTAGAAGGACGACAGGTTACCGCGATCGATCGGTGCGCCGCGCCAGGGCCAGCAGTCGCTGGGGTCGCGGATCTCGACCAGGGACCAGAACTCGAGGAACTTACGCCGGTGCCGCTTGTGAATCCGGTGCACATCCAGCGCGACGCGGCCTTCCGTGAGAGAGGAGACGCAGCGGACGCAGGCCTGGCTGTCGGTGTAGCGAGGCACCGTGCCATCGAGAGAGCCGATACTGTGCTCCAGGAAAAAGCAGAGTGGACCGGACTCGGTCTCCTGGTGCAGATTCGGAGGGATCGCCCATTTACTCATGGCACTGTCGCTACTACTGGGAATGTACCGCTGAGGCGATGACTTCGATCCGAAACGACGCGTGCAGGGAGGGTGACTTGAGATGATCCCATTGCACGTTGGCGTACTGCCGCAACCTGCCGCGACGATCTGGCCTGGACTCCAGGGAAACGATGCGCCCGTAACGGGGGCCCGGAACGAGCTGTGCCGTGGCGGTGCTGCTGATGCAGCGATCCCCCTGATGGAGGCGTTCGCGCACGCGATCACCGACCCTCAGGGACTCGCGTTGTGGAGTGGTCATTTGGTTTTGAGCAGATAGCCGGGGCGTTGGCGATAGGTGCCGCCATGGGCGGGGAATTGTTCCCGCTTGGGGCGGACCTTGACGTACTGATCCGGCCAGAGCTCACTGCGGGTGCTGGACTCGAGGTTGACTGGAATCAGCGTGTGATGGCCATCGATCTCCGGCATACCGATGACGATGGCGGCGCGGTTGTCCAGGGCGTGCCGCACACGCATGCCGATCGCGAGCGGCTTCTTGCGCAGAGTGTGTGCCATGTCTTGCGTGAAGCGCGCTCAGGGTAACTGGAGATCGTCTTCGGTCAACAGTTCGTCTTCGTTTCCTGTCAATGCAGGCTCGATCGGGCCGCTCATCGGAATCCGGGCGACTGCCACACCGGCCTCGACGAACATCAGGCGCGCTGTATCAAAGGACTCCTGCCAGCGCAGGGGTTCCACAAAGTTCGGCACCACCACCCGGCTGACGCCCGCCTGAATGAGTTGGGCGGCGCATTGATTGCAGGTCATCAACGGGAAGACGTAGATCGTCGATCCGTTGAGGCAGACCCCGTGCCGGGCGGCGTAGGCGATGACGTTGGCTTCCGCGTGCACGGACATCGCCAGGCGGATCTCGCGGTTGTTCAGCCGCTCGAGGTCATCACCGACATGGGTGGGCAGACCGTTGTAGCCGGTGGCCAGGACGCGGCGTTCGCGCACGGCCACGGCACCGACCTTGGTGCTGGGATCCTTGGACCAGCTGGCGACCGTCTGGGCCAGCACCAGAAAGCGTTGATGCCAGTCAGCCGGTGCCCGGGGCGGGCGCATTTCAGGTGGCGTGCGCATGGGTTATTCCCTGTGGATTGTTATTAGAGTGTGCTGGATTTGGGACGCCGCCCTTCCGTGATCGAAGTGTCAGCCATGATTGGCTTGGCCGCAGTGGGCGCGCTGTGGAAGATTGCCGTTGAGCATGGCTCTATGCGGGAGGGGATGAAGTCCATCCTGAAAGAACTGCAACTGCTCAGAAGCGATCTGACCAGCGACATTCGTGAACTGGAAAGCGATCTCCTGGATCACGAGGTCAGGATTCGAGAGCTTGAGAAGCCAGCGGATCGCCCTTGACCGGCACGGGTTGACCTTCAAAACGCAGGCATTCGCGGGCGTAGCGCGTACCACGCTCGGAAGGCCCCTTGATGTCGAGCGTGCAGCCGCGATGCCAATGACGGCAGGCCTTGCAGCTGCGGCGCCCAGGCCAGCGGCGTAGCTCGGGCAGCACGTTGGCATTGAGCTCACCGGTGCGGGTGCGGTTGATGGTCTGCTGGCTGCAGTTCCAGCGCCGCTTGAGCACAGCGCTGGATTCGGAGCTGGTGAGGATGTCGAAGATCGCGTCTTCGCTGAGGCCACGGAGCCGTACACGAGGCGGCAGTTCATCGCCGTGGGTGGTCCAGCGCTGTTTGCAGCTCTCACAGCGCCAGCGACGGCGCCTCCGCCCGATCTGATCAAGGCGGCTTTCAATGACGCGTGCAGCACCATTGCATTCAGGGCAGGCGTACATGCAGTGCTAGTCGCCAGCCTCGTCGACTTCCTGTTCAGCTTCTGGTGTCGGTGTCATGAGTGTTAATTGGACTCGAGTTCCTTGATGAGTTTCTTGACAGCCCTGAACTGGCCCCAGGTCAGCTGAAAGTGCTGGTCACCGCAGCTGCTGAGATGTACATCGAAGCCCTCGCCGTTATGCCACAGCGAGATTTCGATGAAATCGGAGTCCTTGCTGAAGGCGTCAAACTGTTGAAGCGCAGCAAGTGCAGTGTCGAGCTTGTAGCGCTTGATTTCAGCCATCTGCGCCCTCCAGTTCAGCAGCGATGATCCGCAGTTCATTGCGGGTGTACGGCGTTGGCGACCAGTGGCACAGAGGCCCGTTGCCATCCCATGCAGGCGACTGGTGATCAGCCAACGTGCGAAGGATCTCCGCAGCAATGGCGCGCCTGGTCGGCTCGTGGTCGTAGCTGCGGTGCATGGCTGCAAGCACGGCGCGCGTGACGGGGCTCAGGTCAGCCATGGCGCGCAATCTCCTCGCGGAGCCAGCAGGCGGCGGGAAACCAGTTACGCCCTTCCATGTAGCTGGCGATAGCCATGATTGCGGCGCGGGCTTCGTCGTTGCCGTGGGGAAACTCAATGTCGCTGATGGCTTTCTGCGCCAGCTCCACCAGCTCACCAGCCGGCGCGGGTGAACTATCTGGTTTCGCCGGATGGTTGGAACCTGTAAGCCCGGCTGATGAGTTGGCGGTCTGTTCCGCCAAGTCGCAGTAGCTGGTGCCTTCGTCGCTGGTGACTATGTGAGGACAGGTGGCGTCGGCAGCGCCGTGCTCGCGGCCAAGGTTGTAGACGCGACGCATCCGACTTAAATAGGCCACGTCGCCGCCTGCATCCCAGGCCTTGATCAGCTCGGCATCCGTAGCGACCATTTCCGGGGCGTCACGAAGATCGTCTTGACGGTGCTTGTCGATCGCGGCCATGCAGTCGCGGAACCGCTGGTCGTTTTCGGTTTCCTCCAGCGCGGCGATGCGATCGCGGAGCTCGAGGATCACCAAGTCGTAAATGCACGAGCTGGCGAGCTTCTCAATGTTGCGCCACTGCTCCGGCGTTGCCTTGTGTGGTGTGGTCACGGCCCTACCCCCAGCGCTTCAGCTTCGGGCCAGCGGCGTCCATGGAGCAGCTCGCAGGCCGCCAACTCCCTCCAGTAGCGACGGCGAGCAGCCGCGGCTTGTAGGCGTAGGCCGATAGCCGTACGTTCGGCGGTGGTGGAAGCAGTGAATGGAGCAGGCTCATTCTTGAGTAGATCCATCACCTCCTTGCTGTGCTCATCCGCCTGAGCCAAGAAATCCGCTGACTCTGCCCCATAGAGCAGGGCGCGAGCGGTGATGCTGCGGCAGAGGGCGACGCGAAGTTCATAGTTCATCGCTCCACCTCGCGCTGCTGCTGATGCTCGCCGGTCAGCTCCAGCAGGAAG
>JBDLQY010000175.1:0-7360 GCA_039800325.1 Pseudomonadota bacterium
GTCACGGTGTTGGAGGCGGGTAGGGCGTGGGGCGGGAAGTGCTCTGCGCGATTTTGGCAAGCCGAGCGAGGGACAGCTTCGCCGGGGGCTGTAGCGCCCCGCATGTTTGAGGCCGCCGCCTCGGCGGCCGAGTTCGGGGCGCCCCGGCGAAGGGCCCGAGCGAAGGGGAGTCTGTCCGCAGGACAGGCCGCAGCCTATGAGCGCACGGGCGCTTGCCGCCACGCGCCCAAAGCACGCGCCCAAAGCACGCGCCCAACCATCGCTGGCATCAAACCATGTCTAGTCCGGTTTGCGAAACTTTTGCAAATGCCACTAGACAGACAGGGTGGTTTCTGGCTTAGCATAGGCGCATGCAGACACTATTTCGATCGTTCGTCCTCCCCCTGCTTTTGCTTCTCGGCCTGACCCTGACGTTTAACGGGTCCGCCTCGGCGCGTGAGCCAGCCCCGCAAATGGGTACCGTCAGGCTTGCCGATTTGCCCCGTGAGGCTCATCAAACGCTGGCGCTGATCAAGGCCGGTGGACCGTTCCCGTACGAAAAAGACGGAACCCGCTTTCACAATCGCGAAAAGCGACTTCCCATTCAGCCCTCGGGTTACTACACGGAGTACACGGTGCGCACGCCCGGAGAAAAAACTCGCGGCGCCCGGCGCATTGTTGCCGGCGGCGATCCTCGCGCGTCTGGCGAGTACTACTATACGGACGATCACTACGACACTTTCAGACGAATTATCGAATCGCCGACCGGAGCAGCACGTTGAGTGCGCTGAGTAATATGCCCGGTCAGGCGATGCTGCCGCTGGCGGCCTATGACCTCGATGAGCTTCTTCGTAACGCTGAAAGGTCTGATCAGCGCGTTTTGCGGGTCCGATTCGATGGTGTCGCTGATAAGGCGGGTGTGATGCGGGCTATTGCGCAAGCCTTTGCGTTTCCATCGCACTTTGGAAACAATCTTGATGCGCTGTTCGATTGCCTCACTGACCTGAAACCTTTACCGGGTTCTGACCATCCGGGCTTTGTCGTCATTCTTGAAAACGTACCCGAAACGGCAACGTTCGACCGTGAGCAGCGCGACGCACTTCTGGATGTGTTTCGCGACGCGTCGGATTTCTTCGCCGACCATGACATCGCCTTTCGTATGTTCTATTCCGTTAAGCGCGCGTCCTGACTTCTGGCACTCGCGGTCTTACCGTGTCAGTACATCAGTACGCGCCGGCAAGCGTTTGCACGGCGGCAATGGCCGCGAGGCCCGCCGTTTCGGTACGTAAGACCTGCGTGCCTATGCGGACCCTCTGAAATCCGATTGTCACGGCCGCCTGAATCTCGGCATCGCTCAGACCCGATTCCGGACCCACTAGCAGGGTCACCGAGCCTTGTGGGCTCAACCCGCTCTCTGAAAGCACATGGGGCGCCTGGGGGTCGAGCAGCCGCCATTGCTGTGTGGTCCCGGTTTGATCCGTCCTTAGGGTACTCAGCCAGTCGGTCAGTGCGATGGGTCCATCTAACTGCGGTAAAAAGTCTTGACCACTCTGCATACAGGCCGCTTCAACGATCCGTTGCCAGTGCTCGAGGCGGCGCATTGCCCTTTCTGCATCGAGCCGCAGCTGACAGCGTTCAGCCTTCAGGGTGACGATACGCGACACACCGAGTTCGACGGCTTTTTCGATGATCCAATCCATCTTATCGCCGGTGGCCAGACATTGCGCAAGACAGATGGATACGCGTGGAGCAGGGCTAAGCGCTTCAACCGAGGTCATGCGGAGTCTGCAGGCATCGCGCTCGTCGCTGATCAGTTGAGCTTCGATTCGACGCCCGCGGCCATCGAAAAATTGTACGCGGTCACCGGGCCTGAGCCTCAGCACCCGGGTCAGGTAATGCGACTGTGCTCGACTGACGGTCAGCTCAAGTTCAGCAGCTACCGATTCGGGAAGCTGTGGCAGGTAGAGTCGGGGCGTCACCGCGAGTTGGCAGCCAGTCTGAAATCAGTAGGTGTTGAGCTGGCTACCAGATCGCGATAAAAACCTGGGAGGGCAAACAGCGCGTGGTGGGTGTCTTCGTTGTAGTAATTAAGATCAGCAATTTCCCGACGCGTCAGGCGGTCGCGAACTTCATGTCTGGAAACCCCGTGTGGCGACAAGCTGTCAGACGCGATAGCCATCCCCCAATAAGAGCCATACAGGGGGATATACAGGCCATAGGGATGAACTTGCGAAAACATTGATCGCAAGTCGCCCACCAGACGGGCCACCAAGTCTGGCTTATACACCGGAGACCCGACATGAAGCACCAGCGACGCCCCTGGATTCATGACGCGTCGCACCAGCGCAAAAAAGTCAGTCGTGTATAGCCGGTGTGCCGGTGTGTCTGGGTCTGTGAGGTCAAGTACCACGAGATCGAAGCGCTCCGGGCCATTGCGGGCAATCTCTTCGGTGATTGCCCAACCGTCGCCAATGCGGATGTCGAGTCTGGGATCGTCGAGTGCGCCGCGATGAACCTGCTTCAGGTAGCGGCGCGACATATCGATGACCGCCGGGTCGAGCTCAGCCATGATGACGCGCTTCATGGAGGGATGCTTGAGCAGCTCTTCAGTCGAGCCGCCATCGCCACCTCCAATGACCAGCGCGCTTGCCGGGGCCGGGTGAGCGATAGCCGCCGGATGAATCAGACACTCATGGTAGAAAAATTCATCGCGCTCGGAGCTCATGTAGCTGCCGTCAAGTCTGAAGAGTTTTCCCCATTGGGGCGTGTCGAATACTTCTAGCGTTTGATAGGGCGTACGAATGGTTTCAAGCCTGCGGGTGGCCCTGAAGCCATAGGCACTATCGTCATTCAGCCACTCGACCATGAGTTCATCGGTGGCTGCATAGGGGTCAGCCGAGCCGCGCATGATGCGGTGAGTGCCCTGGCTGCTCGGCGCGAAGGCAACCAGCAGGTCAGTCAACAGCTGCTCTGCCTTGCGCGAATTATCGGTTGAAAAATTGCACACATACACGTCGAGCGTCACGCCACCCCGCTCTGGCCAGGTATGCACGGCCAGATGCGATTCAGCCAGTAGAACAGCGCCTGTAACCCCGCCCGGTTGGCCATCGTGATCAGGAAAAGTGTGGTACTTCTCGTCGACGAGGGTAAGCCCCGCCTGCACTACCGCATCGCGGCAAAGACTAGCCAGCTCGGCGGCATCGGTGAGCAGCTCCGCGCTACAGCGACAGCCATACAAATCGGCAGTGAGATGCAAACCTTGCATAGGGCGTAGGGCATTAGCCGTGGGAGGCTTGAAAGCAAGCCGATCAGAATGTGAGAGCAAGCTAAGGAGAATATCAGAGGGCCCGTCTGGCTCTGCGAGTAACCGCGAGCGCTTTGATAAAATACGGGTTTTGCCACAGGCCGGCGTGCTGCGCGCAGTGCGGCTTCGCCGCACGTCCACTCCGGAGAACCGGGCAGCATGAATTCCCAAACCGAATCGGCAAACCAGACAGCAGGCCGCGCGACAGTCCAAGCAGGCGATGCTACTGGGGCGGCATCGTCCTGGCGCGCTAACCCTGTGCTTGCCTCTCGTATGGCTAATGCCTTACGTATGCTCGCGATCGATGCCGTGCAGCAGGCCAACTCAGGGCATCCGGGCATGCCCATGGGCATGGCCGAAATCGCGCTGGTGTTGTGGCGAAACCATCTTCGCCATAGCCCCCATAACCCCACTTGGTTCGATCGCGATCGTTTTGTGCTGTCCAACGGCCATGGATCGATGCTGTTATATGCGCTGCTCCATCTGAGTGGCTACGATTTGCCGCTTGATGAACTTAAGCGATTCCGCCAGATGCACTCGCGCACCCCGGGGCATCCTGAAGTCGGCATTACGCCAGGCGTCGAAACCACCACAGGCCCCTTGGGCCAGGGGCTGGCCAATGCCGTGGGTATGGCTCTGGCCGAGAAGCTGCTGGCTGCTCGGTTTAATCGCGACGGTTTTCCTATCGTTGATCATCTCACCTGGGCATTCGTCGGCGATGGTTGCCTCATGGAGGGCATCTCGCACGAAGTCTGTTCGCTGGCCTCAACCCACGAACTGTCCCGGCTCATCGTCCTTTACGACGACAACGGCATCTCTATTGACGGCGAAGTTCGCCACTGGTTTGGTGACGACACGGTAGCGCGTTTCCGGGCTTATGGCTGGCACGTTATTGCGGGTATCGACGGCCACGACATCGGCGCTCTCGATGCAGCGCTGATTCAGGCAGCTCGTTGGGCGCGCGAGGGGCGCGACGGTGTCTTTGCGCCAATCCTCGTGCAGTGTCGTACGGTCATCGGAAAAGGCTCGCCGGCTCGGGCGAATACAGCGAAAGCGCATGGCGAGCCGCTGGGCTCCGCTGAGATTGAAGCCACGCGCAGTGCCTTGGGCTGGACGCACGCTCCTTTTGAAATTCCCGCTGATATTCGCCAGGCCTGGGATACGCGCGCATCGGGCGCAGCCCTTGAGGCCAGCTGGCAGGCTCGATTCGCCCTGTACCGTCAGCGCTATCCCGAGCTAGCCAGTGAGTTTGAACGACGTATGCGAGGTGAGTTGCCCGACGACTTCGATGCCCTGGTCGATGAGGCCGTTCGAGCAGCGGCAGGCGTGGTCGATGCCGTGGCCACGCGCAAGGCCTCTCAGAATGCGCTGAATGTCTACGGTCCGGCTTTGCCCGAACTTCTGGGCGGTTCGGCGGATCTCACTGGCAGTAATCTCACCGATTTCAAGGGCTCAGGTGCCTTGCGTCGAGGCGGCACGGCCGGCGATGGTCGTCACATCAATTACGGCGTTCGCGAATTCGGCATGAGCGCCATCATGAACGGCCTCGCATTGCACGGCGGGTTCATCGCCTATGGCGGTACCTTCCTGACCTTCTCAGATTATTCACGCAATGCCCTTCGCATGGCGGCGCTGATGAAGCAGCGCGTCATCTACGTGTTCACGCATGACTCCATCGGTCTGGGAGAAGATGGCCCCACCCATCAACCGGTTGAGCATGCCGCGTCCCTGCGGCTGATTCCGCGCATGGATGTATGGCGACCGGCAGATGGTGTCGAAACCGCGGTCGCCTGGGGTGCAGCGATTGAGCGCAACGATGGGCCCAGTTCATTGCTGCTTTCGCGGCAGACTGTACCTGCTGTTACACGGTCGGGGGCCCAGGTTGAGGCTATTTCACGTGGTGCCTATGTGCTGCGCGACGCCGAAGAGGCCCAGCTTGTGCTGATCGCAACAGGATCAGAACTAGGGCTTGCCTTGGCGGCCCGCGAGCAACTGGCCGAGCAGGGCATTGCTGTTCGCGTGGTGTCCATGCCCTGCACCAACGTATTCGATCGCCAGAGTGCAAACTGGAAGAGCGCTGTTCTGCCGCCCCATCTGCCGCGCATTGCAGTTGAGGCAGGCATAAGCGACTTCTGGTGGAAGTACGGTTGCGACGCGGTAATCGCAGTCGACAGCTTTGGCGAGTCAGCGCCAGCCCCCGTGCTGTTCAAGCATTTCGGCTTCACGCCTGAGAACGTGGTTGACACCGTACGCGAGGTGCTCCGGCGTCGGGCATCAGGCGCTCGTTGATCGCTCGGACGCACAGACGTCCAAGACTTTTGGAATTCAACAACGGAGATCTTTCATGACCATTCGGGTTGCCATTAATGGCTATGGCCGCATCGGCCGCAACATTCTGCGCGCTCACTACGAAGGCGGAAAAAAGCATCCGATTGAGATCGTGGCGATCAATGACCTGGGCGATGCCAAGATCAATGCCCACCTCACCCAGTACGACACGGCCCATGGTCGGTTCCCTGGTACGGTCACCGTTGACGGTGACTCGATCGTCGTCAATGGCGACCGCATTCGTGTGCTGTCTGATCGCAACCCGGCCGCTTTGCCCTGGGGCCAGTTAGGCGTTGATGTCGTTCTTGAGTGCACGGGTTTTTTCACGAGCAAAGAAAAGGCCTCGGCGCACCTGGCCGGCGGCGCCAAAAAAGTCATCATCTCGGCGCCGGGCGGCAAAGATGTGGACGCCACCGTGGTTTACGGAGTCAATCACGGCGTACTTCGAGCAAGCCACACGGTTATTTCTAACGCCTCCTGCACCACCAACTGTCTGGCTCCGCTGGTCAAGCCCCTGCATGACCGGATCGGCCTGGTTAACGGTCTGATGACCACCGTGCATGCGTATACCAATGACCAGGTTCTCACCGATGTCTATCACGATGACCTGCGCCGCGCCCGTTCGGCCACCATGTCCATGATTCCAACCAAGACGGGTGCAGCGGCTGCTGTCGGTCTTGTGTTGCCTGAGCTCGACGGACGACTGGACGGTTACGCGATTCGCGTACCCACCATCAACGTGTCTGTGGTTGACCTGTCCTTCATTGCGGCTCGCGACACCACGGTCGATGAGGTCAACGCCATCATGAAGGAAGCCGCTGAAGGACCTCTCAAAGGGGTTCTGGCGTTTACCAAAGAGCAGTTGGTCTCTATCGATTTCAACCACAACCCAGCTTCCAGCACGTTCGACGCCACGTTGACCAAGGTGTCGGGGCGTCTGGTCAAGGTCAGCAGCTGGTACGACAACGAATGGGGTTTTTCCAATCGCATGCTCGACACCACCATTGCGCTGATGTCGGCTAAGTGAGCTATCTATGCGGTTTAAGCGTCTCAGCGATCAGCAGATTGCCGGCAAGCGCGTCTTTATACGCGCCGATCTGAACGTTCCCCAGGACGACTCCCTCGCCATTACCGACGACACGCGTATCCGAGCTTCGGTGCCAGCGATTCAGCATTGCCTGCGGGCGGGTGCCGCGGTTATGGTGACATCCCATCTCGGTAGACCCACTGAGGGTCAACTGCGCCCTGAGGACTCGCTTGCGCCCGTAGCGGCCCGCCTGTCTGAGCTTCTCGGACGTCCCGTCCCGCTGGTGGCTAACTGGGTCGAAAACGGCGTGCAGGTCGCGCCCGGTGAGGTGGTTCTGCTTGAGAACTGCCGATGCAACCGCGGCGAAAAGAAAGACGATGAGACGCTCGCGCGGCGCATGGCGCAGCTGTGTGACGTCTACGTCAATGACGCCTTTGGTACGGCGCACCGTGCTGAGGCAAGCACCCATGGCGTGGCGCGCTTCGCGCCCATCGCGTGCGCGGGGCCGTTGCTGGCGGCTGAGCTCGATGCGCTCAGTCAGGCTCTGGGGCAACCTCGGCGCCCGCTGGTGGCTATCGTGGCGGGCTCCAAGGTATCCACCAAGCTCACGATTCTCAAATCATTGGCGCAGAAGGTTGACCAACTGATTGTCGGGGGTGGTATTGCCAACACCGTTATGTTGGCTGCGGGCTTACCGATTGGTCAGTCGCTGGCTGAGCGCG
>JBDLQY010000176.1:0-9937 GCA_039800325.1 Pseudomonadota bacterium
ACCAAAGTTAAGCTGGATGCCAAGTACGACGCCAAGCTCTTCACCACGCCCGAAAAAGTCGCCAAGCTGATCCAAATTGACTGGAAGTGGTACAACGAACGCAAGGACGACATCGACCTTCGCGTCGCTCGTATTCTGCGTCGCTGATCCTCCATGAGTAAGACCGGTTCTCGCGGTGCGGCCGCCTCAATTGATCTTGAGGCGGTCAGCAAACGCTATGAGGGTGGTGTTCTGGCCGTTGATGCCATTGATCTCAAGGTGAGGCCAGGCGAGTTTTTCTCGCTTTTGGGTCCCTCTGGCTGTGGCAAAACCACCACGCTGCGCATGATCGCAGGCTTTGAAACAGTCGATAGCGGACGCATTCGGGTTTCTGGCGATGACATTACCGATGTGCCGGTGCACCTGCGTGAAATGGGTATGGTCTTTCAGTCGTACGCCTTGTTTCCGCACC
This sequence comes from Pseudomonadota bacterium, assembly GCA_039800325.1. Taxonomy (GTDB): domain Bacteria; phylum Pseudomonadota; class Gammaproteobacteria; order Burkholderiales; family Burkholderiaceae_E; genus SYIM01. The sequence goes on from JBDLQY010000176.1 coordinate 452, forward strand.
GTACGGTTGTCGAGAACATCGCCTTCGGTCTTCGGATGCGCGGCTTGCCTAAGGACCAGATCGATGCCCGGGTAAGGGCCGCGCTTGAGCTGGTGGCCCTGCAGGGTTATGAGCAACGACGGCCGGGCCAGTTGTCCGGCGGCCAGCAGCAGCGCGTGGCCCTGGCGCGTGCCGTGGTGATTGAACCCCGGGTGCTGTTGTGTGATGAGCCCTTGGGGGCACTTGATCGCAAACTGCGCCAGCAGATGCAGTTTGAGCTCAAGCAGCTGCAGAAAACTTTGGGTCTTACGCTGGTGTTCGTCACCCATGACCAGGATGAAGCATTGGCTATGTCCGATCGTATCGCCGTGATGAATGCCGGGCGCATTGAGCAGGTGGGCACACCCGCGGAAATTTATCGGCAGCCGCGCACCCGTTTTGTGGCTGATTTTATTGGCGAGATCAACCTGTTTGAGGGGCAGCCCGGCGCTGAAGGGTTTGTACTTGCCTGTGGCCGACGGGTGCCAGCCCCCGTATCTGCAACGGGAGCCGCTTGCGTTCTGGCGGTGCGCCCCGAGCAATTTCGAATCGTGGCGGCCGACGCGGCACTGCTGCATGGCCAGATCGAACAGGTGAACTTCATGGGCGGTAACGCCTTGTATCGCGTTGATGTGGGCATTGGGCGTCCTGTGCTGGTGCGCGAGACTTTGTCGCTCAGTACGCCAGCCCGGTCCGTGGGACAGAAGCTGGGTCTGCAGTGGGACGCGGCCGATGGCGTGCTGCTGGCTGCTTAACGGAGATATTTCATGGCGAATAAACTTGGGATTGCCACCATAGGCCAGTCCCCCCGTGCCGATATCGCAGCCTTGTTTGCTGCCTTTGTGCCGAAGGGCACTGAGGTTTGTCTGCGTGGCTGCATGGACGGATTAAGCGACGACGACATTGCGCGCAGGCCGCCGGAAAGTGGTGATGACACCCTGTACACACGGCTGCGTGGCGACGTTGATGTCAAGCTATCCAAGCGGCACGTGATCGAGCGTGCGCCGGGGGTGATCAAAGCCCTGCGCGACGACGGCTGTCAGGCCATTGTCTTTGCGTGTACGGGCGATTTTCCGCCCATGCCGGGCGACGAAAACGTGCTATTTCCCTCGCGTGTGCTCAACGGACTGTCGCAGGCCCTGCTGCCTCGGGGGCGACTGGGGCTGCTCATTCCCTTGCCAGAGCAGGCGGCTAAGCTGTCGGCTAAATGGGAGCGTACCGGTCTGAGCATTCAGACCGAGGCGCTGCGTCCCAGCGCCGGGCTGGATGAGGCGCGGGCCGCCGCGGCACGCTTGGCGGCAGGCAAGCCCGATCTGGTCGTGATGGATTGCATGGGCTACAAGCCCGACATGAAGGCGGCGGTGCAGTCCGCTGTGCCGGTACCGACGCTTCTGGCCATTACGGCGACCGGTCGAGTGTTGGCCGAAATGCTGGAATGAACCGCGATATTGGGGATAGGTAACACCATGGATATGCGCGAACTCTCGCTGGACGACATTGAATCGCTCGCTGTGGGTGCCTGGGTGTTAGGAACCGGTGGTGGGGGCAGTCCCTACCTGGGGCTGCTGAATATGCGGCAACTGTATGCCCAGGGACATCGGGTTAGTTTGATGCAGCCCGCTGATCTGGCCGATGATGACTGGGTGGCGGCGGTCTCCAACATGGGCGCACCACTGGTGGGCCAGGAGCGCTTGACCGACAGTCGCACCATCGCACACGCGGTGGAGCTGATGCAGCGTCATACCGGCTACCGGTTTCGCGGCATCATGGCTCTGGAAATCGGTGGTGGCAACAGCATCCAGCCCCTGATGGCAGCCGCTCACCTGGGTGTTCCGGTGATTGATGCTGACATGATGGGGCGGGCCTACCCAGAGGCCCAGATGACCAGCGTTGCGGTGGGCGATCTGCAACCCTATCCGCTGACCACGGTTGACTGTCGGGGACTGGAGTCGGTCGTTCAAAAGGTACCGACCTGGAAGTGGATGGAGCGGGTCAGCCGCAAGATCTGCGTCGAGTACGGCTCTATTGCTTCAACCTGTAAAGCCCCTCGAACAGGCGCTGAGGTTAAGCAGTGGTCTATCCACGGCACCACCACCAAGGCCATCGCCATTGGGCACGCGGTTCGCGAGGCGCAGCGGCTTCACCAGGATCCCATCGAAGCCATTCTGTCGGTTGAACCTGGCAAGGTTCTCTTTCGCGGCAAGGTGGTCGATGTCGATCGTCGCGCCACCGAAGGTTTTTTGCGTGGCAAGACCCGGTTTGAGGGTATGGACGACTGGCGTGGCAGCAGCATGTCGCTCGATTTTCAAAATGAGTGGATCGTGGCCTGGCTTGATGAACAGCCGCTGGCCATGTCTCCTGACCTCATCTGCGTGTTGGATAGCGTCAGCGGCGAGGCGATTGGTACTGAAACGATTCGCTACGGACAGCGTGTCACGGTGATCGCTCTGCCGCCGCCCACCATTTTTCTGTCGCCGCGGGGCCTGCATTTTGTCGGGCCGCGTGCGTTCGGTTATGACATTGACTTTCGCAGCGTGTTTGCCTGATCGGCCCAGGTCGGGCACACGGAGACTTCATTCATGAGACGAATTGGTATTGATGTCGGTGGTACCAACACCGACGCAGTGTTAATCGAGGGCGGTCGGGTTACGCGCTCTTTTAAAGCGCCCACGACCGAAGATGTCACCAGCGGCATTCTGGCCGCGCTTAAAGGTATGGCGCAGGTGGACGGCGGGCTCGGAGAGCGCATTGATGGCGTCATGATCGGCACTACGCATTTCATTAATGCCGTGGTGCAGCGACGTCATTTAAGCCGTGTGGCCGCGCTGAGACTGGGTATGCCTGCGTGCGCGTCGCTGCCGCCGTTTTGCGACTGGCCCGTTGATCTCGCCGAGCGCGTACGCGGTGGGGTATGGATGGTAGAAGGTGGCCACGAGTATGACGGTCGTCCCTTCATGCCGCTGGATACCCAGGCCGTTACAAAGGCGGCCCAAGAAATGCGGGCGCAGGGCTTGCGCGCCGTGGCCATCTCGTCGATCTTCTCGCCGCTTGACCCATCCCATGAGCGACAGGCGGCGGCAATCATTCGTGCAGAGCATCCCGAGGCCGTCATCACCTGCTCAAGCGATCTTGGGCGTATCGGTCTGCTTGAGCGTGAGAACGCGGCCCTGCTGAATGCAGCACTCACCGATCTGGCACGCGACACCATCGCTGCCTTTGAGGCCTCGATTCAGGCCAGTGGTATCCGTGCGCCTCTATACATCACCCAAAACGACGGTACCGTCGCTGAAGCCTCGCAGGCCATGAAACTGCCGGTCTACAGTTTCGCCTCGGGTGCCACGAACTCCATGCGCGGTGCGGCGTATCTATCAGGCTTGATGGATGCGGTGGTCGCTGACGTCGGGGGCACCACGACCGATATCGGTCAGCTCAAAAATGGTTTTCCGCGCGAAGCAAATTCAGTGGTCAAGATCGGTGGTGTGCGCACGCTTTTTCGCATGCCAGACCTGTTTTCATTTGGCTTGGGCGGCGGCAGCCATGTTCAGGGCGACCCTCCGCGTATCGGACCGCTGTCAGTGGGCTATCGCCTGCCCATTGAGTCGTTGGCGTTTGGTGGCGAGCAGCTGACGACCACCGATGTGGCAGTGGCCAGTGGCGTACTCAGCCTGGGCGATCCCGTACGGGTATCCAAGCTCAAGCCTGACTTCTGCCAGCGTGTGTTTAATGAAGCGCGTCGTATGGTCGAAGAGGCTGTTGATCGCATAAAGACCGAGGCGGGCGATGTGGTGCTGATCGCGGTGGGCGGTGGCGCTTTCCTCATACCTGACCAGCTTGCCGGTATTTCAAAGGTGGTACGGGTAGCCCATGGGGATTGTGCCAATGCGGTGGGAGCCGCCATTGCGCAGGTGTCGGGCGAGGTTGATCAGATTTTCCGCGATCTCACGCGAGCGCAGGCTATTGAGCAGGCCACCCATATCGCGCGCGACCGTGCGGTGGCCGCTGGCGCTGCGCGCGGCAGTGTTCAGGTGATTGAGACCGAGGACATGCCTATCGCTTATCTGCCCGGTAACAGCCTGCGTGTGCGGGTCAGGGTGGTGGGTGACGTGGCGGGCGCCTAGCGGTTAGTCCAGACGGGTGCGCGTTTTTCCTGAAAGGCTTTCATGCCTTCGCGCGCGTCCTGGGTGGCCGACATCATGGGCAACATCAGTTCGGCGTAATCAAGTCCCTGCTGCAGGCTCATGTCCCGCATGGCGTGAAAGGCCTGTTTACCCAGGCGTATGCCAGAGGGTGAACGGGCGCACAGCGTGTTGATCAGTGCGTCTACTCTTGCATCGAGTTCGGTCGCGGGTACCACTGCGTTGAGCAGTCCGATCTGCAGAGCTTCCTGAGCGGTGATGGGCTCACCCGTCATACAAAGCTCCATGAATTTTCGGGGCGGCAGAACGCGCAGCAGATAAGGCATGATGGTCATCGGAAAAATGCCGATCTTGGCCTCGGGCACACCAAAGCTCGCGTGATCCACACTAATGGCCAGATCGCAGGCGCACATGAGGCCAAAGCCGCCCGCCAGGGCGTGACCGTTAACCCGCGCCACGATGGGAAGCTCGCAGCGTTCAATGCGCTTAAAGGCCTCGACAATCATGTTGTGGGGCCGCGACGGATCAACCGCGAACGGTGCGCCGTCCGCATGTGCGCTCAGGTCGCCTCCGGCACAGAAGGCTTTGTCACCGGTGCCACTGATCACCACCACACGTACGTCAGGATCGGCTTCGGCCTCATCAAGGCCGCGCGCAATCAGGCTGAGCACCTCAGCGTTGAGTGCGTTACGACGTTCGGGGCGGTTCAGGGTAATGCGGAAGCTCGGTCCGCGTCGCTCGGTAAGTACAACTGCGCTCATGTCTGGCTCCGAGTGGGAAGGGCCGGCTGTCGATGCAGGCGCGTAAGAATGTCGACGCTACCCATCTGACCGCCTTTAAGCATGAGAGCCAGCCCATCCAGACGCGGGTCGTCAGCATGCGCGCGAACCCACTGTACCCCCGTGCTCAGGCTACCCATCCAGGACAGTCCCCAGACCCCCAGCGCCTGCACCGCCCGGCTTGAGGTGTCCCCACCCAGAACCCCCACCCGTCGCACTTCTGGCGCGCGCGCCAGTACGGCCGCGAGAAGACGGCCGCAGCGTTGTGCAACGGTGTTGGTGTCGGGGCCGCCCGCTACGGGTTGATCGGTACGGGCAATCACAGATTGGCCCTGGCAAAGCAGTTGCGCACACTGATTGGCCAGCGCGTTCAGGCGATCTGCATCGCCCAGAAGAGCGGGATCAACCGATACGCTGGTGTAAAACGCACGACCGTGATCAAGCTGCGCCGCGGTCACCGGTGAGAGGCTGCCGGCCAGCACGAAGACCGGATCTCGGGGCGGCGCGGCATCAGCGGCGACTGGCACCGGGATGGTGTCGGCCGCAAGGCCTGCGTCCTGCAGAGGGGTGTCATGAATGGGCCAGTCATTCAGTGATTTCCAGGCTGCCACGAAGGCCTGCGCGACGCTGCTTGGGCCCAGTGTCAGCATGCGCTCGCGCTGCGCAATGGGCCATAAAGCTTGTCCTATGGTGTTCAGATGCTCATCGGTAAGCACATCGAAGAGCACGGCATCGGGAGCCTGAGCAGCAAGCGTTTGCAAGCGTTGTTGCAGCGAATGGATTGCGGATGGTGCTTCGAGCTCGCGCCAATTGATGCCTTCCACCTGTCGCATACCCAGTTGCGTCAGGTGTCGGCGTAGATCAGCTTCGTGCATGGGTGTGACGGGATGGCAACTCATGGTGGGGTGGCGATCGATGCGATGCACGACACCACCGCTGCCAGCTGCGGCAAACAGATTGCCAAACGCACAGTAACGCTCAAGATTGGGCTGCCCCCCAACGACGGGCATCAGGGTGCTGGCCTGCAGAGCATGGCGCAGCACGGCGATGGCCTGTGCCAGATTGCCGACCTCAAGCGCACTGTCGTAAGTGGAGCAGCATTTGTAGTGAAGTACTGGAGCGGCTATGCCTGCAAAGAACTGTGCGACGGGCTCTAGCTCTTGGCGCATGGCGTCGCGTCCCATGGCGCGCGCCGCGCCTGCAATGCCGAGCGCATCCAGTTCGCCACAGGCGGCTAAACGATTGCGCGAGGGCACGCCCAGAAACAGCAGGGTGCGCAGCCCAGCACCGGCGAGGGCGCTCAGCGTATCGGTGGCCCCGGTGAAGTCATCACCGTAGTAAGCGAAGCGAAGACTCATTCAGTTGCGTCCGCCAAAAAAGCTCAGAGCCGCGCGGAGTTCTGCGGCGTCGCGTGCAGCGTCATCAACAGAGCGTCCGTCCCGAACCGCTTGCCAGGCCTGCCGGATACTGGTGACGCCCGCGGCAACGCCCATGGGGTGCGCGAGAATGCCGCCGCCGCACAAAAATAAGAGATCACCGCTAGGCACGGCTTTGAGCGTATCGGGCAGGGTGCCCGCCCATTGGCCTGATGAAAAGGCGGGCATCACGCAGTCATCGCTGCCCGCGCCGTCGACCAGGGGCTTCAGACAGGCGCGCGCCGAGGTGATGACCTCTTCATCGGGCTGCGAGAACTTACCCTGCAGCCCATGTACATGCAGGTGATCGACGCCTGCCAGTCGATAAAGCGTCTGCCAGGCTTGAAAGTCAATTCCCAGGGCTGGGTGCCGTGAAAAAATGCCGAAACCATTTCGATGTCCATGAATGGCCAGCGGTGTGTGGCGCCGTAGGGTCTGCGCGCTGCCCAGACCGACCCAGTTAAGACTCACCATCACACAGCTGCCGCCCTCGCGCTCGACCAGTTCAGCATGGCGAAGCATGGCTTCATGATCATCGCTGATGTTAAAGGCATACATGGGCAGGCGACCGGTTCGCTGCGCGTGTGCTCGCAAGACTTTCATCACGGCCGGCACGCGTTGAGCCAGGGGTGCGTGCGCCGGGTTGGCGCAGACTTCATCATCTTTAATGAAGTCGAGGCCTGACTCAGCGAGGTGGGCAACAAGTTCGGCGGTGGCTTGCGCGCTCAGTCCGACATTGGGTTTGATGATGGTGCCCAGAATCGGTCCCCGCTCCACCCCAGAGAGTCTGCGAGTACCCGCAATGCCCTGTCGCGGCCGCTCGAACTGTTGGCGATAGTTGGCCGAAAGCGTCAGGTGCTCAAGCCGTACCCCGGTGGTTTCGCCCAGATCGAACAGATTGCCGGCGACCGTGGCTGCCAAGGTCGGCAGACTAGACCCGAGGTTGTCCTGCGGAAAGGCGACTGTCACGCGCGCCCGCCGAAACGGACCCTGAGCACGCTGGCGATCAAGCCAGGCGCTGGCAAGACTGGGCTGCTCAAGCGGTGGCAGCTCTTCGATGAACTCAACCAAGGCCCGACTGCGTTGGCGCAACTCGTCGGTCTCACCGGCCACGCGCACGAAAGTGCCGCTGCTCTGCTCGCCGGCCAGAACTTCGGCGACGCGGGCTGGCTCGAGCGGCGTTTCAATCAGATACCGTGCGTGTACAGCTGCCTTCATTTACAGAATTCCATAGCGCGCGAAGACATCGCCAAGCTTGTCGCCGCGTTGTAGATCACGCAGTGTGTTGCGTTCACCGGTGACTTTCTCGAAAGCCAGACGCAGTACCTCACTTTCGACGGCCTTGGGAATGACTACGACACCGTCGGCATCGCCGAAAATCAGATCGCCCGGCGTGACTCGAACGCCCGCGCACTCGACAGGCACATCCAGGGCCAGGATGCGGCCACGTCCCTTGCTGTCCAGCGGTGCAATCCCGCCGTGAAACACCGGAAAGCCCATGGCGCGTATGGCGCGTACATCACGCGTGCAGCCATCCATGAGCGCGCCGGCTGCGCGTCGCGCTTTGGCGGCAGTACTGAGCAGTTCGCCCCAGGGCCCGATCCGCGTGGGATTGGTACAGGCAAAAACGGGAATCTCGTCGGGTTGAAGACTGTCGACCAGGCGGATTTCAAGTTCGTATGGGTTGGTGCCCGCTTCGTGATGCCAGACCTCCATAAAGGCGGCGGTACGGGCGCGCCCGACCATTACGCAGGTCTCGTCCAGAGGGCGGATATGCGATGGCAGGGCCTGGTTCATGACACCCACCGCGTCAAGGCTGTCGGACAGCACCGAGGTGAACAGCTTTTCACGAATGAGCGTGAGTGAATGGGTCGGGGTATTCATCGCGCGTTCCTATTGATCGATTTTCATATCGCGGATGATGGGCCGGAACTGGTCCATTTGACGTCGCAATATCGCGTCCTGCGCGGCCGGTGTTGAACCGATGGGCTCGGCGCCCATATCGATCAGGCGTTTAGAAACTTCGGGATGTTTGAGGGCAGCGGCGACCTCGCGGTGCAGGCGGTCGATGATGTCCCGGGGGGTGCGGCCTGGTACGAAAAGCCCGTTCCAGCCCTCAAGCTCCATCGAGGCGAAACCGAGTTCTCTCACGGTGGGCACATCTGGCAGCGCGGCGATGCGTTGCGATGCGGTGGTTGCCAGCGCACGCAGTGTGCCGGCCCGGATTTCTGCCAGTGAAGTTGACAGCTGGTCACCCCCGATCTGAATCCGGCCTGCGAGCAGCTCCTGCTTCATGGGCGCAGCCCCCCGAAACGGGACGTGTTCCATGCTGACCTTGGCGTCTCGTTTGAAGGCTTCGCCCAGTACATGCATGGCCGAGCCTGGGCCGGTCGAGCCGTAGTTGTACTGAAGCGTGGTGTTTGAAGAGAGCAGTGCAGCGAGTTCGCGCAAATTGCGGGCGGGCACTGACGGGTTGCTCGTCAGTACGAAGGGCACATTGACGGCGATTGAGACGCCGGCAAAGTCGGTTTCGACATTAAAGGGCGAGCGATTTGCCAGTGCCTGCGCGACTGATGACAGTGGGAACGTGAGGTTATGCATCAGCAGGGTGTGGCCATCGGGGGCTGCCTTGGCTACGGCGTCGGCGCCGATCGCACCGCCCGCACCCGCGCGGTTTTCGACCACGACCGGCTGCCCCAGGTTTTCGCTCATGCGCTGCGCCAGAATGCGCGCCACCACGTCGGTAGTACCGCCGGCGGGAAAAGGAACGACGATGCGTATAGTCTTCTGCGGAAACCCCTGAGCCTTGGCATGACCGGGTAACAGCAGCGATGCGGTCATCGCGGCAGCTGAGCCCAGCAGGTAACGCCGATTCCGAAGTGTTGAAGATGGCGACATTTCAAGTTTATTCATGATCTCCTCGACGAGCCGGTTGTAGTGAGCTGATGATAGCCTGCATCGTTTCGGGTCGCACGTGGCGGTCCGTATTGGACTCGCCCAGGACGCGGTCGCAGGTTAAGATGTGGTCAAACCTTAGGAGACAACTTATGAAACTTACTCGTATTCTGGCCTACAGCCTTGCTCTTGGACTGGCCACAACGTCCGCGCAGGCTCAGCAGTTTTTCCGCATCGGTACCG